>MNWR01000029.1 GCA_001872725.1 Proteobacteria bacterium CG1_02_64_396
CGATTACCCGCCGGCGCACGACTGCATGGATGCAGGAGGTAGAGCAATGCAGGAGCAATTGCCGAGTAGGACGATCTCAAGTCCGACAGACTCCTAGGGCGCCCTATCCGAACCGCCCCTTGAACCGGTTTTTTTGGTTCCACCCCACCGCGCCGTAGTTGTCGACGAAGCAGACCTTGACCTGAGCCTGCCCGATGGAGCCGAAGTAGAGCCAGACGTTGGCCTGTTGTTTGTCGGGGGTGATGAACCATAGGGTGTCGCCCGAGGCGAGCCCCCAACTACCGACCCGACGTACGCACAGGTCGGCCTGGCCAGGCTGGTTGACCAAGGCGATGCATATATGGGCTTCGCCCTGAAGGTAGGTTTGGTAGACACGGGCCATGATGCTCGATTCGTAGGTAGGGATGCCTTCGGTTTTGTAGGAGCGCCGCCCCGGCGCGATGATGTGTGTCGTCGATCTTCCAGGAGCCCCTATGTCCGACCGGCCCCCCGTCAAGCGGCTCGGCCTCCCGACCCGGGACGGCAAAACGCTGAAAATCGTGCAAACCCAAGAGGGGCAACCGCCGATCCTGACCGAGGCCACCCCCCCCGAGTCCTGTGCCGAAGCGCGTCGTCTCAAGGCGACTAGCGCTCAGGGGGTGACACCTTCGCCCCGCGCACAGCCCCTGGCCACCATCAACACCCCTTTGGAGACCCGAACCCGGACCATCCTCTATTACGAGCTCTCCGCCGAGGAACAAGCGACCCTGAATGGCGGCGTTACCCCTTCTCAAAACAAGGGACGCAAATAGGGGGAGCCTCGTCACCCCCCTTCCCGGCTTTCTGCTCCCCCATAAGCGGCCTCATTCAAGGCGCCACGGCGAACCCGGAATCCACCTGCCGACGAGCACCTAAGGAAGCGCTGATTGAATAGCGCTTTCGAGCGACCCAGGGCCGGATCGCCAAAATCGGGAACGTAAGTAGGAGGCGACCCCGTCGCCGAAGCTCTTCCGACGTTGCAAGCCAAGCAAAAACCACGTCGCCTCAGGGCGCCTACTTTTGGTTTTTGCGAAGCGTCGCTGAAAAAGGCAGGATGCCTTTAATCGGCGTTTCCCTAAAAAAACCACACCCCCTATTTCTTACCGCCGCCCCCACCCCCCAGCGACATCGACATCTTCATGCCGCCGCTCCCCCCCTTGGAAAGACTGAGATTGAGCCCGCCGTGTCCGAGCGAGAGCGACATGTTCGTCCCGCCGCCCCCTTGCGATTGGCCCCCCGAACCGTGCTGCGCCAGCGACACACCGAATTTGGCCAGCCCCATGGCCAGCCCCAGCTTGGAGCCCCCCTTCCCCCCTTGATGCATGGAGAGGCTCGATCCTGACCTGCCGCCTCCCTGGTCACCGCCCACCCCCAATGACAGCTTCACCCCCCGACCGCCTCCGAGATCGAGCTGGAAGCCCAGGCCGTTTTTGCCACGCCCCTGCCCTTGGCCGCCGCTGTGCGCTCTGTCGCCATGCGACTGCTGAAAGACAGAGAACTTGAGGTTGCTCCGGCCCATGCCCTCGGTCGAAAAGTGCATGGCGCTGAGTTTGCGGTCCCCCTGAGTGCTTTGTGTCGTCGTCAGACGGAAACCGCTGCTGCCTCCTGGGCCGTGGTGCATTTCGCTCAGTTCGGAGCTGGAGCTGGAGTTGCCGAACGTGTCTTGGAAGGCCTGAAAGCGTTCGACCCGTTTAGAAAAACCATCCGGGCCGCTGTGCAGCTTGCTGGACTCGTGGCTGAAGCGGCTCGTCCCGCTGGCGTGGTCTTGAAAGCCCTGAGAGCGATCGACCTGTTTGGAAAAACCATCCGGGCCGCTGTGCAGATCGCCGGTCTCGTGACTGAAGCCTCTCGTCCCGCTGGCGTGGTCTTGAAAGCCCCGAAACCGCTCCCCCTTGACCTGAACCCCCCCGTCGGGGGTGCTCGTGTGGTCGATCTTCGCCCACTGCGAAAACTGGGGGCCCTTGCCCTTGGGTATGCCGCCCCGGTTGCCCTCGGTGCCCCCGAAGGCATCCAGCCGTGCCAGATCGCCCGATTTACCCAGCGGCACCAGCGCCCGGCTGTCGTTGCCCGAGCGGCGGCTGTGCGACAGCCGGGGGGCGCCGAAGGAGTCGGGGTCGGGTTGGTGTTGGCGGCGGGATTCGTCGTTCATGGCGGGGAGAGCACGGCATGGACCCTACGGCAATCGCCGCTGGATTATGAGTGCAGTCTCCCGGTCGAAGAGGCACGGAGACGCAAAGGTTGGATGGCCGCTAGGAGTCTGTCGGACTTGAGATCGTCCTACTGCGCCGGCGGGTAATCGGTCCAGATTTCCCCGGTTTTTCGTCACATAGCCACCACTATGATCCTTAAAACCGTGAAAATTTGACCTCGATTCCCCACTCGGCTCGCTACGGACGCTCAAGCCCGACAGACTCCTAGCAGGTGCATGGACTCCCTTCCAAGGAGCGTGTTGGCCGATGCGCATCATTTGCGGAACGTTTTGGCTCCGCCACTCAGGGCGAAGGGGGCCAATCTTTTGGTCAGCGGTGAGGCAAATACCTCCCGGAACGAGTGATTCCCAATGTGTTCGAGCGATTGGTGGACGTAAGCGCGACGTTTGGGACTTTTTCCCTGTGAAGCGAACAATCCGCGTGCATGTTCGGACAGCATCACGGTTGTCATTTTGTACGCCCAATTCCGGCCCGCCTGCCCCACCCCGGATGCTTTGAAAAAGCCGAGTCCCGACTTGAGGTCGCCCCTGACGATTTCCTGCATCCCCGTGGCCACCATGCGACGGCGCTGGGCGAGCCTCTGTTGATCCTTGGGATCCAGGCCGTCTCCAATGCGTCGATCCAGACCCCGTGCAAGAGCGGCATAATCGTATACCGCCGATTTTTTCTTCTTCCGACTGTTGTAAACAGCAGCGATGTCGTTGCCGATGTGCAACGAATGGACCCCCGTTTGATTGGGCTCGTAGATCACCTGCCGATTAAGCGTCTGTGCCAGTTTTCTTTTTTCCTTCAGAGAGGGCATCGATCGTGCCTGTTGCGATCCCGAAACGATGCCGGTCAGTTCGGCATTCATGTTGCCAAAGTCGAGAGACTTGAACTTGGAAACCCCCTCCAAGGTACGACTCCCGGGAATGCCCACTCCACCCTTCATATTGAGGTAGGGCTGTTTGTTGCCGAGATCGAATGAGGCTTGGGCTTCGGTTGTAGAGATCGTCTTTTGACTGCGGGTCCGCGATGAAATGGCTTCGATGTCCATCAGATTATTTCCTTGTCGTCAACTTATCAGCGGCAGGAGCGCCTCGGTATGTTTTCACACCACGTCACCAAAGTTTTTTTAGGATTGTTGAAAGAGACGTTTCCCTCTTTTTATAGGGGACAAGCGTGTTGAGATCACCCTCGTAATGATGGTTTTTTTGCTTGTTGTATTTTTTGATCTGATGACCGCGATCCAGGGCGACAACAAATTGTTTTTCGTGTCCAAAATGGACGTCGTGCGTAGGTCCGCCCACATACGTATGCGTCTGATCCTCCCATGTTCGGGTGGGGTGTTGGACGGTATTGATCGGAACATGCTTCTTCCTGTTCAAGGCGGCACCAAACATGGCGGCATAATCCATGGATTTGGCCACAAGATGTTTTGCCGCGGCCGTAGGTTTTAAAATCTGGGGTAGGAAACTCATGACACGATCCTTGATTCATGGTTATACCGGTCGATAAAAACAACCGGCAACTGAAGTACAACTTTTGAACCCATAACCGTTAAAAAATTGTTTAATTCATTTGCGGTTGGTTGTCCCTCCAGGTTCCGTGCCGAACCGTAAAATACCTCGTTGTCATGCGGCGCCTGCGCCCGCACCTCTAACCGTTCGAATCCCGGTTTTTCCAGCATTCGTTGTGAAGCGTGGTTGTGCTCGAAGACCTTGGCGTAGCAGGCGTGCAGCCCGGTGGTTTGCCTCGCCATGTCGAGCAACAGCTCCGTCGCTTGGGTGGCCAGGCCATAACCTCGGAAGTCGGCGCCGAGCCAGTAGAAAACAAACCCCACCCCCCCGTGCTGAATCAGGTTGACCGAGCCGATAAAACCCCAGTCTTCGTGCAGCACCGCAAACGCAAGCTGGTCGCCCAGCGCCTCGTTTTCGGCGATCCAACGGTGCCAGTGGTCGTCGCCCTCGAAGGTCGGCAGGCAGCACAGCTCGGCGATGTCGGGATCGAAGTACTGCCAGGCAAAATCGGGCAGATGGTGGTGGCCCAGCGGCTCCAACCGCAGCGGCCCCGAGGTTTGCTCCAGCACCGGGGCGAAGGGGTGATCGAGAAGGCGCTCTTGCCAAGCGGCCAGGGCTTCACGCAGTGCCCCAGCCGGAGCGAACCCCGGCTCGTTCCAATCGAGACGGCGGCAGAGGATTGATGCCTCTTCGGTTTGCCCCAAATGCCACAACGCCCCGCAACACCCCAACCGTTCGGCGGGATGCAGGGGGCGCAGCGCTTCGAGCCCCTCGGCCGCCGCCAGCAGCAGCGGCCAGTCGCTCCAGCACTGGGCCAGATCGAACAGTTGCTCCCGCTCCCGCCCGTTCATGGCCCAGCCGTACCGCTGCCACCCCTCGCGCAGACCGAGCAACCAGTCGATGCGGTCGCCTCCGGCCAACTCGTCGGCGCGGGCCAGGATTTCGGGCAGATGGTGTTTGATGGCAGCCCCCGACCATTGCTGCTCCGCCAACGCTGCTGCCAACCCCTCCAGGTTCGAGGGCGGGGACGCAAGGGGAAGGGGGCTGGACGATCCGGTTTGTTTGGCATGCATGGTGGTCAGATCCTTCATCGATTTCACCGTTCGACAGCTTGGAGAGGCTCAATGCTTCATCGCTGCTCGCGGAAATTGCTGGGAAGCTCTAGGAGTCTGTCGGACTTGAGATCGTCCTACTGCGCCGGCGGGTAATCGGTCCAAATTTCCCCGGTTTTTCGTCACATAGCGACCACTATGATCCTCAAAACCGTGAAAATTTGACCTCGATTCCCCACTCGGCTCGCTACGGACGCTCAAGCCCGACAGACTCCTAGAAGCCTGTTGGACTATCGGTCCACCACCCCGCCCTCCCCGAAGCGTTATCCCCGCGCAGGCGACGTGGTAGGAGCGCCGCCCTCGGCGCGATTACGTCCCGCCCCCCCCGCAGCGTCCCCATCCCCCCCGCGACCACTGGATCCCCGCCTGCGCGGGGATAACGCTTCGGGGGGGCTTCAGGTCAGGCCTGGACCAACGCAGGAGCCACTGCGCGTAGGAGGTCACCCCGGGGCCGAACCTCAAGTCCGACAGACTCCTAGAGCGTGCTGCGCATGTGGGTCATGAACTCAAGAGATTTCTGGGTGCTCGTGTGCAGATGTTCCTGGGAGCTGCCATGCAGGGTCAGATCCACGCCGGCGGCAATCTCCGGGAAACTATGGGTCTGGGTTGCCGGTTCTGGCGGCGACGAAATTTTTTGGAAGTTTTGTTGGGTGAAATGCTGCGATATCAGGCTGCGAACCCCGGACATCGGCGCTCCCAGGCGCATCCAATTGAAGGTCAATTCTTTGATCGCTTGATGGTGTTGGACCGGATCCATGCTGGGAGCGTCGCCAAGTTTGGCCTGGGTGAAACGGTAGGAGCGCACCACATCCGAGGCCGAACCCGAGGTGCCCATCATGATGGGGAGGCCAGCCTCGTCGCGCATTTGCGTCCCCAGATCTTGGGAGAGGTCGATCCCGTAGCGACTGGTGGTCGCGTGTGAGGGTTTTCCGGTGAGGGGATCGATCGGTCGAGTGGCCTCCATGCGGGGGTTGTCGTGCCCATATTTCGGCGTTTTACCAAGCACATGGTGGCCGACGATCGTGGCTTCGATGCCAAGCCGGGATTGTTCCAAGGTCATCGGTCCCGATTTCCCGTGAACCATCATGTCCACCAACGACGCATAGGAACTTCCGGTGCCCTGGGCGCGGGTTGTGGTCAACTTTGTGACCTGCTCCTCAAGCGTCGTCTGTGCGGTTTGCGCATGCTCCTGACGCAGTGTCTGAGCGTAGTCGGCCATAACGCGGCGTTCTCCATGCACCATGTGGCTGCTCATTTGGAACACGTCGCTGTCCACTCGCCCCAGCTTTTTCCGGGTGTTTTGCAGGATGGCGGTTTCTGTGTCCTGCCATCGTGCGTGGGCGTCGGCGCGGCGAACCAGGGTCTCCTGCGTTCCATGTTGGAGGTTCATGTGGGTCTCGGTCAGGTAACTCTTGACGGAGGGGCTCATTGTGGAAGTCGGCACAATGGCCTTCTCGCCGACCCAATGGCCGCTCACCGGTTTGAGCGTAGGCGGCTGAGAAATGGACGGCTTGGGTTTGGTCCATTGCCTATAACCCAAATACGCCAAGCCGCCGAGGGTTGCCAGACCGGTTATGGCGGTCTTCGGGTGGCTTTTGGCGAAGTTCATCAGGGGAGACAAAAAGCTGCTCATCGTTGCCCTCCAAGACGGCGTGAATGGCACATGTAGACGGCGTAACTCATAACCTGCTCTTGAGCACCGGGTACGCCTGCGGGTTGCCCAGAACCTGTCCCAGTCCATGGGTATTGCGCCCCAGGTTTTCTGGAGCGATGACCGTGAGAGACTCGGTGACCTGTTTGGTGGTGATGGTTTTACCGAAGAGTGTCAAATCGGGAACCGAACGTGTGTGCTGGCGCTGTTGTTGGGTGAGCTCCAACGCCGGTGCGTAGAGGCCGGTTTGGCGGAATTTCACCGCAATCTCGTTGTGAAAATCTGCGTGAGGGGGGGGATTTCCCTGGATGAAGCTCTGGTATTCCTGCGCCTGTCGCCCGAGAGACATTTTGTCCATGTTGGGATCTCCGGATCCCATCGAGGGCTTGCCGTAGCGTTTGGTCTTGCCGCGCAAGGTCATAATGCCGGAGCTCAAGTCCCTGTTGTCGAATAGCACCGGGCGGGTGACCTGCGCACGCATCTGCGAACCCAGTTCGCGCAACGGTTGGGTGGCGTCGCGCTGTTTGGTGCGGCTGTTGAAGGCCTCGAAGCGAACGTAAAACTCCTCGGGCAGCAGTGCGGTGACCATGCCCGGGCCGCTCCCCGACCACAGCGGCACCGGTTGCGACGGATCGGTACTCAGCAAAGTAGCCGGAGCTGCGGCCAAGGGGTCGTGGCTCTGTCCGTTTTTAAAACGTGTCTTTTCTTGCCTGAAGGTCACGGGATCGCGGGTGGTCGCCAGACTCTGAAAACCGCTCGTGTATTGTTTGTTGACATCGTGGCTATTGGTCGCGCCGGGATCCTGTGGCCAGGACCGGTACACCAGCCGACCCTCCTTATGAGCCTTAGACAGGCTGTCCTGAGCGTAAAAATCATTGATGTCCTTCATCAATTGATGCCCGTAGCGCTGCACCGCAGAGTCGCCCAGGTGATGCACATGATCCCGAATCTGGGCGTAGTGCTCCTGAAGGTTTCGCGGCTTTTTTGGCGGTGGACCAAGGTGGAGGGTGCCCGACTTGGTTACCGTGAACGCGGGTTGTTGGGATGCCTTGATCGGCGGCCAAAAAACGTGGTCGGAGCTACCTGAGTTGTCTCTGTCCATTCGTCTGCTCCTCGATATTGATTCAACGGAAACTCCGGGGTCGGGTCTTGGACGCAACGGTTGTCAATACCGTTACCGCGTCTCACTCCCCCCCATCACCTCAAACAAATCGACCTTCCCCTGCCGTTTCACAAACAGCTCCCCATACAGCTCCCGCGCATCCATCTCTCCCCAGGCCACCGCTTGCAGCACCATGTAGGGGGCGGGACTGTGGGGTTCCAGGCTCATCAGGTGGTGGGCGGCGTCGCGCAGTAGGGCGTAGGTCTCCTCCCGGTTGGGCAGGGTGTATTCCTGCTGCGCCCCCTGGGGGTGGGCCCCGGCATGGACCCCCTCATGGGGGTCGGACTCCGCCTCGAAACGGGCCGCCGCGTGCAGCGGTTCCGCGTCGTCGGGGTTTTCGGCCATGGGACCGACCTCGATCTCTTGCGGGTAGGCGCCGCGACGGTTGAGTTCGGCGCCGATCATGCCGTCCACCCCCGCCAGCAGGGTGGCGATCGCCCCCAGGCTCGGGGCCTGATCGCCGCAGAGGCGGTCGAGCAACCCATCGAGGTCGCCCAGCGCCGTCTGCGCCTCGCGCACCGCTTGCAACGTCGCCAAATGGAAGGGGATCGGGGTGATCCCCAGCGCGGTGGTGAATTGCTTGGTGGTCGCCCCCTCGATCTGCTTTTCGACCTTGGCGCCATGCACCGACAGCATTTGCTCGTTGCGCCCGGCTTGTTCCCAATCGGCCCACCCCCACGCCCGCTCCTCCCGCCCCGAGTCGGTCAGGGGGACCAAGCGCAGGGGGGGGAGCAGTTTGTCGTTGAGCCAGCGGAAGATGTTGACGCGGTGCTCCAGGTCGCCGGTGTCGTCGGGGTGCAGCGCCTCCCAGTAGCGCAGGCACAGTCCCCGCATCAGGGTCAAAGCGGCGGCCAACCCCAAAAAACCGGCCCGGTGGATCCCCGCCTCGGCCATCCAGGCGGCCAGTTGCAAATCCTTGCTGCGCCGGGCGATGGCATCCCGGGTCAGCACGGCGACCTTCTCCCAGTCGGCCTTTTTCAGATCCCGCTCCCACGGCCCCTGGGGCAGGGTGGGGTCGTCGGCGCGGCGTGCCTCTTGGATCTCGCGGAAGAGGGGGGAGCCGCGCAGATCCTCGCCGGAGGGGCGCTCCTCCTCGACCGGACGCAGCAGGTCGTCGAGCGACAGCCCGAGGATCTTGGCCAGGTAGGGGGGTGATTGCAGAAGATCGGTATTCATGGCGGTCACCAGGCGAGCGGGGCGCGGATGGGAAAATCGGGCAGGGTCAGGGGGGCAGGTTGGCCGCTGGTTGGATCGGTCCCCAGCAGTTGCAAGGCCAGGAACATCCGTCCCACCTTGGCCCCGTTGTCCCCCTCGGGAAGCTCGACCGGCACCTCAAAGACCAACGCCAGGGTGGTCGGATCGAGCGGATCCACCGGGGGACGGCTGGTTGGGCGGTGCTCGGCGATCAGCCGCAACAACGCCCAGGGACCGTCGACGAAGAAGGTGGCATGGGGGCCGTCGACGCTCAGGCTCGGTTGCGCCGGGTCCTTTTTGGGCAGGATCGAGGAGCGGTCGGCCCAATTAAAATCGAGGGAAACCGGCTGGCCGAATCCCCAGTTCAGATTCCGGACGTCGTTCGGGAAGGTGGCGCTCTCTTGGCCGCTGTGCAGGCGCCAATCGAGCAGCTGGTCGCTGACGTGCCAGGCGGGGGTGCCGTCCTCAAAGGCCCGGAAGGTCGGATGCAGACCGACGCTTTGACTGCCGGGGGTTGCGGCCAGGTTGGCGGCGAAAAAGGCGGCTGCCTTGTCGAGTCGATGCAAGAAGCGTTCGGCCTGCCGCCAGCGCTCGCCCTGCGTCGTCTTAACCTCGTCGAGCAGCCCCTGGCGTTGCTGGGCGTAGTCGAGGAAGAACTGCCGGGTCGCAAGGAGGGGGGCGGGGCGGCTCGGGTCGTCGCCGAAGGGGAAGCGGCCCGCCAGGCTTTGGTTGAAGGCGTGGGCCAGCGCCTGATAGCCGGCGTCGAGCACCGCCTCTTTGCGCGCCTTGCACAGGCTGGCCGTCTGCCGCTCCAGGGTGGCGCGGTGCAGCGAGAACAGGTCGTTGCCGAAGGGGGGGGAGGTATGGTTCTTCAGGTCGGCGGCGCATCCCCCCAGGGTCATCGGTTGCAGTTGTTTGGCGATCCAATCGTCGAGGTGGGCGACCTGGCCGCTGGGCTCTTTGAATTGCACGAAACGGTTGAGCTCGGTGATGGTGTTGCCCCAGTAGGCGGCGGTCTCCCGGTTGCCGAGGTGGGTGTCGTCGATCTGCTGGCTGTTGAGCAAAAAGTTGACGAAGGGGGCGGCGTACCCCCCCAGCACCTGGGCCCGCTGCAACTGCCGGTCGAGCAGCTCCTGGACTTGGGGGGGGCTGCCCAGGTTGGCCAGCAGGGTCTCGGGGGGATCGGCGGTCCCGACCGGATGAAATGGCACCCGGTAGAGGTGGCTGGCGCGGGCCAATGCTTCGATGTTGGCCAGGGTGTCCCCGGCAAAGTCGCGTGCACATTGGGTCAGTTGCGCCGCCTGGGTTTCGAGGCCGTGTTGACCCAGCATGGCGATCAACATGACCAGATCCCCCTTGATCCGACCGAAATCGCCCCCCTGCTGGCGCACCGCCCCCTCCAGCGCCGCCAGGGGGGAGACCGCCACCTCGGTTTGCCAGGCCAGGTCGGCCCCGATTTGCGCCTGGGTGAGCAGTTCGTTGGTCACCCCGGCCAGCCTGCGTTTGGCCAGACGCTCCCCCAGGGTCGGGGGGGCGTCGGGATCGGCAGCGGCGACGGCGAAGGCGTCGTATTCCCGCAGCGCCGCCATCGCCGCCCGCAGCTTGCCCTCGTCCCACCCTTGCAGGGGGACGCGGCAGACCATCTGGTCGGCGGTGTTGCGCTGCATGAAGTTCAGCCCACTTGCCGCCACCAGTTGATCGCGCTCCCGCGCCGCCCCCTCGGCCAGTCGCCATTGCCCGTCGCGCAGGGAGAACAGGGGGGCGTTGGCGGGGCCGGGGATGGCGGCCAGCCGGGTCATGGCCGGTTGAAAACAACGGTCGTTGCCGAACAGGGCGGCCACGTCGTCGAGGGTGGCGGCGGGGTAATCGAACCCCTTGAGGCTCTTGAGCGCCGGTGCCATCCCCTGGGCGATGTCGAGACAGGGGTTGTGTTGGGCGTCGGATCCCAGCCAGCTCGACTCGATCCACCCCATCCAGGCCGAAAAATCGGCGAGGGTGGCCGGATTGTCCCCCTTGGCGTGCCTCATCTGCGTGAGGTCTTCAGCCCCCCGGTCGAGCTGAGCAAAGAGCCCCTGCTGGCTTTGTACCCCCCATGTCAAAAGAGATTGGCTCGCCGTGTCGTGCATCCCCTGGGGGGTCTGAACCGGGGTTTTGTCCTCGACTTCCATCAGCGCCTTGCGGAACAGCCCGTCCGGGTTGTTCACCGAGCTAGGCAGCGGCTCGTCGTAGAGGTAGAGGGACAGCGCTTTGTACATCTCCAGCAGCGGGGCGGGGTCGCTGGCGCTGTAGTCGTAGGCGACGGTCCAGTAGAGCTTGTTGAACCGTTCGAACTCGGTCAGGGCGGTGGCCCGGTTCAGGATCAGTTGCTGCCACCCCTGCGCCACCACGGGGGCGGAAAGCTTCGGATCGGGGGGGGTGGCATCGAGCAGTAGGTTGCGGGCGCGTGCTTCGAGCTGGCAGCGCAGCTCGGGGAAGATCACCTGCCGCAGCGCCTCGTAGGACAGACGGCTAGAGACGGTGTCCTCGTGGCGGCGGTCGAACCAGGAGACCGGGATCGTCGGGTAGCTCATGTGGGCATCGATCTGGGCGATCCGATCCTGCAAGGCGTAGCTCGTCTCGCGTCCGACACAGGCGCCGTGGCTGTGCGGGGCGCCGATTTTGTGGTCCTTGACCATGTCGAGCGCCCCCAGGGTCCGGTCGACCTGACCGACCAGGCGGTTGGCGTCGAAGGCCAGCCAGGTGCAAAGCAGGGCGAACAGGGCGACCGTTCCCAACTGAATACGCCGGATCGCGGTGTGGCGCGACAGGATCCCCTGCCGGGTGGCTCGGGCCAGGTTGGTTTCGGCAAAAACCTTGTTTTCGAGCAGCTCGGGGACGAAAGCGACGTCGCTGCGGGGATCACCCTCCAGCACCCCCGAGCCAGCCACGGCGCCGGTGAAATACAGGCCGCGCATGAAGAAGTTGCTGTGGAAGGCGCTGCCCCGGAAGAGCCCTTCGAGCACCTGACGCAGCGGCGCCCGCAGTGCGGCCATCCGCGACGGAAAGAGGAAGAAGCGGTCGACCTCGACCGGGTCGCCCCCCTCCCGGCCCGCCGCCTGCAACTGCAACCGTTTCAGCCCCTGTCCGACCTGGACGCAGGCCTCGTCGACCCAATCGGGCAGGAAGGTGGCGTCGAGGGAATAGGGGTTGGACCAGCCAAACATCTGCTTGAGGTGGGCCGGATCCATCCGCGACCAGAAGGGACCAAACCCCTCGACGGCGTCGCACTGGGTGACCACCACATAAACCGGAAAGGTGAATTCGAAGCGGCGTTGCAACTCCAGCAATTGACCGTATTGCCGTTCGGCCCAGCGGCGCAGCTCGGCGGGGCTGCCCCCCAGCAGCAGGGGGGCCGGCAGGGCCAGGATCACCCCGTCCAGGGGCCGCTCGGGGCGGCGGTCGAACAGCCCCGCCACCACCCGGTTCCAGGCCAGGCGGGTTTCGGGATCCTGGCTGTCGGGGGCGACCTCCAGCTCCAGGTCGATCAGCAGCCCCTGCTCGTAATAGACGAATTGAGTCCCCGGCAGGGCCAGGGCCGCTTCCTGGGGCGAGAGGGTTTCCCGGCGGCTGGCCCCCCCCGAGGCGGCCAGGGAGCTGCGGCCCGAGCCGGTCGGCCCGAGCAGCACGATCCAGGGGGCGCGGTAGCGCCATTCCCGACGTTGGGCCAGGGTGCGCACCCCCGCCATCAGGCGGGCGAGTTGGCGGGCCAGCCCCTGCAACCACCGCAACAGCAAGGGGGGCTGGGCGGTCGCCCCCCCCGCTGCCCGCTTGGGCGCCTTGGGTTTGAGCAGCCAGCCAATCGCCAAGGCGATCAGCAGCACCCCCGCCGTGAGGCTGGCGACCCCAAAAAGCGAGATGGACGCGAAGTTCATCCCGCCCTCCCCGTGGTGGTCGGAGCGGAGACCTGCCCCAGGGTATTGAAGGGGTTGATGGCGACGAACCAGACCGCCGTCGAGATGGCGACGTAGAGGCTGGCAGCGACCACGGCCCCGAACAGCCAGGGGCGCAGCGGGGCCAGACGCTGCCCGGTCGATTCGCTCAAGGTGTAACGGTAGGCCTGTTCAAAGGGGGGCAGGCTGCCTCGGGCGGTGGCATCGGCGCCGATGAAACGCAGCAGGCGGCGCCGGTAGTCGGCCAGCCCGGTTTTGCCTCGGCTGCCCCGGTATTTGCCTTGAAAACCGAGGTGCAGCGCCATCAGGAAGACGGCGGCCAGCTCCTCGTTCAGGGGGTTGTGGGAGCGGTCGGCCAGCAGGGTGTCGAGCCGGGCAAAGAGGTTTTCCCCCGACTCGTCGCTGTTGAACATGGCCCTCTCGATCAGGTAGTGGGGCCAGTGCAGCGCCCCTTTCCATTCCAAATCGAGGATGAACAGCTCGTCGACCTGGGCCGCCATGACGTAGACGGCGCCGCGATAGGCGGCGATCCGCTCGGCGCTCGACTGCGCCTCGACCTGTTGTTGCTGGCGGCGCAGCAGTCGGATCAGCCGGTCGCTGACCATCGCCGCCAGGTCGTTGCCGTTCTGCACCAGGGTCAACGGTTGCTCCCCCTCTTGCCCCTCTTGCGGCGTCTGCGCCTGCCCATCGGGCGCACCCCTCCCACCCGTCTCCCGACTCAGGAAAAGGGGGAGTTGTCCCGCCGCCTGGGCCTGTTTGATCCGGGCGACCTCTGCGTAGAGGTCGCCGTACCAGGCCAGCAAGGGGCGGTCGCCGGTGAAGGGATCAGCCACGGGGCGCCTCGTTCTGGGTGCGGTAGAGCAGGATCGCGGCAGGGCTGCCGACCCCCGGTCCCTCTATGGTCAAGGTCGAGCCGTCGGTGAACATCCGCACCAGTTTTTCTTTGCCCCCCTCCTCCAGGGTGACGGTGCGGTCGGTGATCGCCAGCAGCAGACCGCTGGCCTGTAGGGCGATCTCCCCCACCTTGGCGGGATCGGGTTTGTCGAGCAGGGCGCCGCGCAGACGGCGGCGGCGCAGCTCGGGCAGCAGGATCTTGTCGCCGATGCGAGTTTGGCTGGCCCAGCGGGCGATCTCCTCCTGGCTTTGCCCCTTTTGCGGGCGCAGCTCGATGACCAGGTCGCCCCCCATCCCCTCGGGGAGCTTGCGCTGAAAGGTCCCCCCCTCGATCCGCTCGAAGGGGAAGATCTCGAAGGTGGTTTTCTGCCGCTCCAGGATCGACCCGACGTGGGCGATCAAGGCGCTGAAGCCGGGGATGCAGTGGTTGTGGTCGTAGGGCAGCGGCTTGGGGGGGATGGGTCGGGTGTCGAGGGCGGCCAGATGCCCCGCCGCCTGAGCCAGCGCCAGATACAGGTCGAAAGGGTGGGCGGCCGGGGTCTCGACCCAGACCTCAAGGGGGGGAAGGGCTGCGGCCAGGGGGGTAAGCAGGGTGCGCCCCCCTTGGGCGCCGCCGCCGTCGCCTCCGGCCAGCTCCTTGAGTTTGTCGCGCAGCGCCACCGTCATGGTCTGCAACCGGCTCGGCAGCCCCTCCTCCCCCAAAAAGGGGCAGGCGTCGGCCCGCAACATGGGGGGATGAAAGGGGGTGAGCTCCAGCTGTTTTTTCTCGTTGCGGCGCACCTCGACCAGGGGAATCGAGACATATTTGGCCGAGGGTTTGCCGTCGAACAGCGCCAGCACCGGGCGCAGGCGGCTCAGGGCGATGGTCGACTGGCCGGTGTTTTCATCCCGCGCCTGGGTGCCGACCGGGATATACCGCCCCGCCTCCCGCCCCTCGCCGGGTTGAGGGACCGCCAGGTAGATGCGGGCGGTGGGCTGTTCATCCCAGGGGTGATCCTTCAGGTCGCAGACCAGGGTTTGTCGTTCGTCGGCGGCGGGGAAGCGGACAGCCAGCCCGTCGGGCATGACGGCGTGCAGCAGATCGACGCGCACCTGCCCCTTGTCGAGCACTCCGGTGTCGATGCCCAGACGCAGCACCCCCCAGAAATAGGGGTGGTTGCGGGCGCTCAGGTGGAGCTGCTGCCGCTGCCAGTACAGGTCGCTCTGTTGCAGGTGCTGGGGGCCGAGCAGCATCCCCTCACTCCACTGCACCGCATCGGATGGGGCGATGTCCCAGGGGGTCGTCATGGTGGGCTCTCCTTCGGGGGAGGCGGAATTTCAAAAGCTTGGGCGCTGACGCGGCTTAGGTTGATCTGGGCGTGCAGCAGCGGGGTCAGGTCGAGGGCAGCCCGACCTTGGGGATCGCGCAGGTTGGGGTAGGCGATCACCTTGTAGGCGCACTGCGACCCCTCGGGCAGCGGCACCGGGTTGATCCAGTCGCCGGGGGGGACTTGCAACGAAACCACCTTGAGGGCGCCGGGATGGCGTCCCATCAGGGTTGGTTTGTTGGCGAACCAGTCCCCGGCGTTGTCGGGCATCGCGGTGATGGCGGCGTCGTCGAAGACGAAGACGATGTCGACCCAGGTGGCCATGCGTTCGTTGGCATCGGGGGCCGCCACCACCCGCAGCCCCATCAGGGCGGTCGGGGGGGGAGAACACCCCGCCAGAACAAGCAGGAGTAGGGTGGATAAGCGCAGCGCATCCACCAGCAGGCGCCCCACGCGGCCCCCAACACCCCACTTCGGCGCGGACGGCCCCGGCGCACCCATCAACCCTTGGCAGAGGGGGTGGCTTTGTGCCCCCGCCGGTAAATCCCCCCCGACCCCCCTTTGGGAAGGGGGGCAGGCGAAGGGGGTTGCTTGTGGGGCGGCGGTGTTGTGTAGGGTGGATAAGCACAGCGCATCCACCAGCAGGCGCTCGTGGACGGGGCTGAACCGCAGCGAATCACTCCACCCTCCCCTCATCGCAGCACCATGGCGCTGAACTGTCCGGGAATCAGGCTCATGCCGACCCCGTCGCTCAGGTCTTGCAGGCAGGGGTCGCAGGTGCTGCGGGTCGGACCGGGTCCGATCATCAGGCAGGTACTGCCGAAAATGCTGACGTCGGGGCCGGTGTTGATCCCCGAGGCGACCCCGAGACCCATCTGATCGCCCAACCCCACCGTCCCCACATCGAGCATGTTCCCCCCCAGCCCCGGACCGATAATGACCTGGAAATTGGTCGGGATATGGGTGATCGAAAAGGCGAAGTTCACCGTGACGATGGGGATGCCGATGTAGGTCACCACCGGTTCCAACGGTTCGATTTGAGTGGTCAGGGTGTTGTTGATCGGTCCCGGCATCGCTTACCCCATGTGGATCTGGTCGGCGTCGACCCTGATGTGCTTGTCGGCGGTGATGACCCCGTGGCGGCTGTGCAGGCGCAGCAGGGTCGCCGCCTCCAGGGCGAACGATCCAAATTTGCTCAGCTTGTCGGCCGCCCGCTCCACCACGGTTTCGAGCACCGTGGTGAAGAGATTGCGGGCCGCCAGATTCAGGGTGCCGGTGGCGGCGGTCAGCTCGGCGTCGCGGCGCGAGTGCAACGCCAGCGATTGACTCGCCTCGATCCGCACCGTGGCCTGGCTCAGGTGCAGCGACTCGGCCCCCGGTACCGTCAGGTGCGCCGTCCCCCCCGCGCTGCGGGTCAGCACCGCCAAGATCCACCCCTCCCCCCCCCCCCCCCCGTTGTCGCCAGCACCCGGTCCCCCGGCTGGGGTTGCAGCAGGCAGCTCGCCGCGAGGGGGAGGCTCCGTCCGTCGTCGAGCACCGCCCGCCCCCCTTGCAGGGCGACCACGCGGGCCTCGACGCCGAGCAGGGCGGGGGCGGGGTGGGGCAGGGGCAGCAGGCGGGGTAGGGCGCTCATGGGTTCAGCTCCATTTCAAGGCTCAAGGCTTCGGCCTGGGCCAGCTTTTTGTGGGTTTTTTCAGCCGTCGCGGTGTGGGCGCCGAGCAGGGCGCGGTTGGGCAGATCGGTGCAATGCAGCTTGGCGCGGCTCAGATTTGCCCCGCCGAAACGACAATCCCGGTCGCCGTGCAGGTGGGACAGATCGGCGTGGCGCAGGTCGGCGGAGCCGAAATCGCTGCCTTGGTGGGAGGAGTGTTTCCAGAAGCTCATGGCCAGTTTCGTCCCGCGCAGATCGACCCCGGCCAGGCGCGCCTTCTGGGCGACCGAGGCGGTCAGGTCGGCGCCGCGCAGGTCGGTGTCGACCAGGTCGGCCTCCAGCAGCAGGGTGTGGGGGGCGTGCAGGTTTTCCATGTGGGTGCGGTGCAACTTGGCCCCCTTGAGGTTGCCCTGGCTCAGGTCGGCGCCGCTCAGGTCGGCGTCGCTCAGGTCGCAATCCATCAGGGTGCAGCGGGGCAGGCTGGCTCCCGCCAGGTTTTGCCCGGCCAGATTGCAGCCGATCCACAGCGACTCCAGCGCCGACAGCCCGGTGAGGTTGCAGGTGGTCAGATCGGCCTGATGAAAAACCGCCTGATGCAGGTAGGCCCCCGAAAAATCGGCCCCCTCGAAGCGGCATTGCAGGGTGGAGACCTTGAACCAGCGGGTTTGCCCCAGAAGGGCGCCGCTCAGGTCGCTGGCGACCCACTGGCACAGGCTGGGGCTGGCGCCGCGCAGGTCGGCGCCGCGCAAATCGCTTTGGGCCACGGTCAATTGCTTGAGGGGGCGGTCGCCGAAGCGGGCGCCGCTCAGGTTGCAGGCGACGAAGGCGGCCCGGTCGAGCTGGCAGCCGGAAAGATCCAGGCCGCTCAGGTCGCACTCGTGCAGCGCCGCCTGCCCCAGGCTCGCCCCGCCGAGGCTGGCGCCGCGCAGATCGCACTTGAGCAGCGCCGCTCCGGCGAAGTCGACGCCGTTCAGGTCGAGCCCGGTCAAAGACCGTTCGTGGATCGGTTTGCCCCGGCGCAGCAGGGTTTGGAGTTCGTCGCAGGTTATGGGGGTCATCAGGCCACCGCCCCGAATGCGGTTTCGACAGCGCCCCTCAGATCGGCGTCGTCGAACAGGGCGTGCCCCCGCTCCAGCCGCACCAGATTGGCCCCGCGCAGGTCGGCCTGGGTGAAGTCGGTCTTGCGGGCCAGCGCCTGGAAGAGGTTGGCCTGGCGCAGGTCGGCGCCGATGAACTTGGCGTTGATCAGGATGCAGTGGGGCAGCGCCCCCTCGACCAGTCGGGCGCCGCTCAGATCGGCGCTGCCCAGATCGCAGCGCAGCAGGCGCACCAACCCCAGCTCGGCCCCGGTTAGATCCGATTCGCGCCACGAGCTGTTGAGCCCGTGGGTGGCGATCCAACTGGAGGCGCTGAGCGCCCCTTTGTTGAGCAGCGTTTTGGTCAGCTTGGCCCCGTCCCAACGACTGCCCTGCCCCTGAACCTCGACCAGGATCACCCGATTCATGTGGGCTTGGCTCAGGTCGGCGCCGCTCAAGTCGGCGCCGTTCAAGATCACCGTGTCGAGTGTTGCCCCCCGCCAGCGGCTGCCGGACGCCTTGAGTTCAAGCAGCGCCCCCTTGGTCATGACGACGCCGTCGAGCACTGCGGCGGTCAGGTTCAGCCGCAGCCCTACCGCCCGGTTCAAGCTGGCTGCGCTCAGGTCGGCGCCGCTCAAATCGGTGTCGACCAGCATCGCCCCGTCGAGCACCGCCCCCGCCAGCACCGCCCCCGCCCCCTTCAAATTGCTCAGGTTGGCCTTGGTCAGGTCGGCGCCGTCGAGCCTCGCCCCGCGCAGATCGGCCCCGGTCAGCGCGGCCTCCACCAGCCTGGCCCCGCGCAGATCGGCGGTTTTCAGGTTGGCCAGCTCCAGGTTGCAGCGGCTCAGGTCGCATCCGCGCAGATCCATGCCGGAGAGATCGACCCCGAGCAGATCGCGCCCCGCCAGCGGTTGATCCAGGCCGATCCAGCGTTCGACCTTGCGGCGCAGATGGGCGGCAACCTCGGGGCCGGGATGGGGACGGGTCGCCTGCACCGCCTGGCGCCGGGCCCGATCCTCCAGCCCCTTGATCTTCTCTTGGGCGGCGTCGAGTTGGGCCTGCCGTTCGGGGTCGAGCCCCTCCAGTTCGGCAACCCCCGCCAGGGGGGAGGGGCGGTCGGGTTCGGCGCGCTCGTCGGCCTCGGCAAGCGCCTTGGCAGGGTCGGCGGGGGGCGGGGGGGCGGCGGCCTGAACCTCGGCCAGGGGGCCGTTTTGTTGCTGCTCTTTGAGCTCGGCCAGCTTTTGTTGGCCGGTCTGGTCGGCTTCGTCGAGAAGGGCGCGGGCCTTGGTCAGCATCGCCCCCAGGTCGACTTCGCCCCGCTCCAGGGCGCCGGCGGGGATCACCCCCAGGGGGTTTGGCTGCGCCTTGGGGGGCTGGTAGTCGACCGGTTTTTCCAGGGGGGACTGAGCCCAGAAATCGGCCTCCATTTCATCGAGCCGCGCTTGGCGCTTGGCCAGGTCCTCGGCCTCGGCCTGCGCCTGGATCGCCTGGCGCAGGGCCTGTTCGGCCGCGGCGACGACAGGGGTGAGGGGGGCGTCGTCGAAGGCGTGCAGGTGGGCGGTTTTCGGGTCGGTGCGGGCCGCTAGGGTGCGGTGGTAGTGGGCCAGGTCGCGGGGCGCGTCATGCAGCGACTCGTACCCCCCCAGCAACGCGGCAATGTCTTCGCCGTCGGGGTCGAGGCAGTCGGTTTGGGCGCGATAGAGGCAGACTCCGAGCTCCAGGTGGGGGATCAGCCACACCGTGTCAAAAACCGCATCGAGCGCCTGGGCCTCTTCGGGCGACTGACCGACCCGCTGCACGAAGATCCGGGGGCGCATGCTCGGCAACATCCCCTCGATCACCGCTTGCGTGGGGTGCAGCCCCTCCAAGCGGTAGGGCTCCCCGCCGGCGAAGAATCCCTCCATCTGCTGATCGATGGGGGCGGCGTTGAAGGCGGCGGTGTCGCGGTTGCGGGGCATGTTGGGGGCGTCGACCGCCAACCATGCGGCGTCGAAGCTGCCGAGCAACGCTTGCCGGGCCGGGTGGGTGATGGGGACCGCAACGAACCCCGCCGCTTCGCTCTTTTGGGTGCGGTGGCGGATCGGATCGTCGGGATTTTCGATGTTGGGCATGGCCCCCTCGCCCGCCCCCCCCAACCGTTTGCCGGTGTAGCCGACCCCGTCGGGATTGCCGAAGTGGTCGGGGCCGCCGAAGGCGCGTGCGGCGGTCAGCGGCATGGCGGTAAAGGGGGTGGGGGCACAGATCTTTTGCCCCCCGGTCGCGGTCGCCCGCCAGGTGCGGTCGCCGATGATTTTTAAGCGTTTCGAAATGGGGCCGACTTGAACCGACACCCCCATCGCGGTCACCGCCTTGCCGCCGGGGGGGTAAGCGATGGAGGCCAGCAGCACCTCGCCGTAGCGCTTGGGATCGAGGGTGTCGAGCGGCTGCTTGGGGGGCAGCGCCTTGAGCGCCTCGGGCCAGCTCTGGTGCACGGCCAAAAAGCGGGGGTTGGGGGCGCCGAGCTTGAAAAAGCCCATGGCGACCGCCACAAAGTGGTGGCTGCCCGCGTGGGTGAAACAGCGGTGCATCATGGCCAGCGACAGGGGTTGGATCAGCCTCATGACGTCCTCATAAGACGATCTTGAGGGCGCCGACCAGGTCGGTGCTCAGGCCGCTGAGGATCGCTTCGAGCTGGGCCACCTTCTCTTGGCACTGCACACCGGAGCCCCAGAGGTTGATGTTGTTGCTCACCCCCGACAGGGTGATCGAGGTGGTGTCGCCCGCCAGGGTAATGTCGGTGCTGGAGCCGATGACGTTGATCCCGGTGCTCGATCCGGTGACGTTGATTCGGGTGGTACTGCCCACCACCCCGATGTCGGTGGAATCGCCGGTGACGCTGATGCTGGTGTTGGCCCCGGTCACCCCGATGTTGGTCGAGACCCCGGTGACGTTGATGCCGGTCGACATGCCGGTGACCCCGATGCTGTCGCTCGCTCCGGTCACCCGCAGTTCGCTGCTTGCCCCGGTGATGGCGGCGCTGTCGCTCATCCCGGTCAGATTGAAGCCGGTGCTGATGCCGGTCAGGCCGAAACTGCTGCTGATGCCGGTCATCTCCATCCGGTTTTGCATGCCGGTCAGGCTCATCCCCTGGCTGATGCCGGTGATGCTACTGCTGGTGCTCATCCCGGTGGCGGAGACCTCGGTGTGCATCCCGGTCACCGAGGTGTTGCTCGACATGCCGGTGATCGAGGTGTTGGTGTTGGTCCCGGTGGTGCTGGTGCTGGTGGAGGTGCCGACGGTGCTGGTGGTGGTGGAGGTACCGGTGGTCGAGGTACGGGTTTCGGTGCCGGTGGTCGAAAGGCTTTCGCTGGTGCCGACCTTGTCTTCCCGGTAGTTGTAGCCGGTGTCGGACCACACCTTGGACTCATCGGCCTCCGAGGTGCTGTAGGTATTCCCGTAGGAATAGCTCTCGCTGAGGATGGCGTGCCGCCCGTTTTCAGAGGTGGAGTAGTTCCACCCCGCCCCCCTGCTGTAGGAGGCATCCTTGAATTTGCCGCTGTCGTAGGCCCCCGAGACCTTGCCCCAGGCGGCGTCGACGTCGCCGGTCGAGACGTTGGAATTCATGCCGTAGCGCAGTGCACGGCTGTCGCCGTACGAGGTGGAATCGTTGTTGCCGACCTGGGTGTTGCTGGTCCAGCCGGGGGGGGTGACCACCTTGCTGCCGAAGCTGTGCAGGATTTGCTGGATTTCGGGCAGCTCCGATTCGTCGCTGCTGCGCCCCACCAACACGATGGCCCCCACCTCGGGGATGGTCTGCATACTCGGGGCGAGTTTGACGAAGGTCGCCGCCCCGCCGCCGTCGGTCGAAAAGCTGACGTAGACCCCCTTGGCGTCGAGGCGGTCGCCGCTACAGGTGTCCTCGAAGGTGTGGCGGGCCAGGTCGAAGTCCCCTTTGTAGTCGTACTCCCAGCGCCCCGATCCTTCGACCGGTTGATGGGCCACCACCTGGGCGAGTAGGGAGCCCTGGTGGGTGTCTTGAATGTCGAAGGGGGTGACCAAGCCGGTCTCTTCGGTCGATTGGAATTGGTTGGAATACTTGCCGTCGAGGCTGGCCTCGTGCTGCACCTGGGTCAGGACGAAACTGCGCCCTTCAAGGCTGGGGCGAACCGGACTGGGGTTGCTCGGGGCGATGAGTGAGCCGGTCAGGGTGAAGGTGTGGCCGACCCGCATTCGGTCGCAGCTGCTCGCCCCGCTGAGCGAGGTGCCCGAGGTCGCCAGGGCGTCGGCGGCGTTGCCGGTGAAGCGGGTGACCTCCTCCTGATTGCAGCCGTATTGAAAAATCTTGTACTGATGGAAGGGCAGATCGTCGTCCCCCTCGGGCTGGGTCGCCTGCACGCTGGCGTATTCGGGGGGGTAGAAGGGGGCCTCCCAGGCGGCATGTTGACGCACGAAACGGCCATGGATCGTCGAGGTGGTCAGGGTCTGTTCGTAGCTGTACTGGGTAATCAAGTCGTCCTGATCGAGACCGAGCGCCTCGATGTTGCTCATGGTGTAACGCAGGGGGCGGTTGTCGGGGTAGACCTTGGCGTAGTGGGGGCGGTTGGCGAAGACCGCCACATGACCGCGCGCCGATTGCAGGAAGTAAAAGTAAAGCTGCGCCTTGCCCATCAAGCGCTGCACGAAGGCCAGATCGCTCTCGCCTGCCTGCAACCAGTCCTGCACCCGCCACACCGCCGGATTGTCGTCCCCCTCCAGGGTGCTCATGTCGTAGGCGACCTTGTGCTGGTCGAGCACCCCGGCAATGGCGTCGCGGATGTTGCATTGGGGGTGGATGCGGTAGTTGTTGCTCAGGCTGAGTTTGAACAGCGCCGCCTTGACCGTGAGGTTGTAGACCCCCGGCTCGGCCATGGCGAAGGAGACGGCGATGCCGTTGAAAAACGACCACTGCGCGCTACCCCCCTGGGCCAGGGCGGTCAGAAAGGGAATGGGGGTCGCGTCGGGATCAAGGGGACGGCGCACCGCGAAGGTGACCGGGCGCCCCATGATCTGGTCGAAATCGATCTGGCGTGTCGCGGCGGGGTCGGTATTGGCATGCAGTTGCAACTGAAACGAAAACGGGGCGTTGACCTGCTCCTGACCCTTGAAGCCGATCAGGCGAAACAGGTTCTGACCCAGCACCGTGCCGTCGGCCAGGGTGATGGCCAGTTGCAGGGCATCGTCGCCGCACGGCGGCTCGCGCAGATCGATGCGGCTGCGTCCGATGACCGCGCTCATGCCGCCTCCTGCCCGGCGAAGGCGGGGATGATAAAGCGCACCTCGCTGGGGGGGTGATCGGGTAGATCGGCCCCATCCCCCAGCCAGGCATCGAGGCCGAGCCGGGGGGATGGCGCCCGTGCCAGCAGCGGGGCGTCGCCCAACCGCGCCTGTGCCCCCAGGTGGGTGGCACGCGGTTGCAGCCGGGCATCCCAGGGCTGGGTTTGCAGCCGGATGTGGCAGTCGAGGGAGCGTCCGGTCAAGAAGTGAAGCAGCGCCTTGAAACCGGCGTGACCCTCCCCCCCCGGCAGCAGCGCCTCGAAGCGCGCCCGGGGCAGGGGGCCGATGCTCAGGCCGATTCCCGCCTGTTCGTCCCAGGCCCGCTGCCCCAAGGGGGTGTCGATCCCGAGCCGGTTGCGGCGCTTGCCGAGGCGGATTTGGTCCTCCTCGGCGATGGCGAACCAGTTGCCCACGTAGGGTTCGAGCGCGACCGGCGCTTGCACGAAGGCGCCCAGCACCCGAATCAAGGCGGTGGGGCTGCGGCGTTGATCGGCCAGCAGGCCGGTCAGAGCCAGCAGGGCGCGGCGGGGCAGCGGTAGGGGGTTGGGCAGGTCGGGATCGCAGCATCCGAGCAGGGCGGCCAGATCCCGCCCCAGGGGGGTCTGCTCCGGGTCGTCGCTGGTGCTCAATCCCGGCTGCTGCCGGGCCTTGATCTCAAAGCGCAGGGTGTTGATGCGGTGGTTGAACAGATCGAGAAAGTCGCCCATCGCCCGGTCGCCCCGGGCCGCCCGATCCCGAGCCCACTCCCCGTAAGGGTCGGGCAGGGGGCCCATGGCCCCCGCGATGCTGTAGTTGGGGGTCGCCAGCGCGACGGGGCCATCCTCGCCCTCGGTTTTCCAGCCACTGACCTCGTGGCCGGGGAAGGCGGCCGACAGCTCCCCCTTGAAACGCAGCGGCGGAATCGGATCGCCGTGCGCACCGGTGGTGTTGGCCGGGTGCCCCTGCCCGGGACGCAACAACAGGCGCACGAGCTGATAGAAATCGAAGCCCGCGTGCCCCCGCTGGAGTTGCCCCCTTAAATCAGAGGCTGGTCGCCGCAACGCACTGGCCATCGTTTCCATACCCCCTCGTGACGATCACTCCTAAGCCCCACCTCGACAAAGGTGTTCAGGTGGGCCAGCAGCGCCAGAAAATGGGTGAGGACCGCCCCAAACAGCAGCGGACTGCCCCCTTCGAACCGTTTTTCGATCACTTGCAACTCAACCGCCAATCCCCGCCTAAAACCTCGCCACGGCTGCTGTTCGATCAGCCGCATCGCCGGAGTCAGGGTCAGCCCCTCCAACCCCTCGATCTGCTTCCACCCCTTTTCTCGGTCCTCTCCGGCGTGCAGACGCAGCATCCGCTTGAGGTTTTCGAGATCGAGGTTTTGCAGGTTCATCCCCAGTTGGGTCACCAGCCGCCAAGGGCGGGCGCCGAGTTGGGTGGGGTGGCGGTGGGGGGTGGGGGTGTCGAGCAGGGTCGCCCCGACCACCGCGCCGGGCCCCTCCAACTTGAAGGTGTCGCCCGCCCGCAGCCATTCGGGCAGGTTGCGGTTGGTGCACAGCGCCCGCCCCCCGATCACCGCGTCGGCGGGCAAATCCAGGTCGAACTGTCGATCCATGAACGAGATGTAGAACTCGCTTCCGGCCACCTGGGGCAGATGGCTCTCCTCCCGGCGCCAGCCGTAGAAGGTGTCCCGCTCCTCCAACCGATCAAACCCCTCCATGGCAAAGAAGGGGACCACCTCGCGGGGACGTCCGCCGGGGCGGGTGGCGGTCAGCCGTTCGAGGGCGTAGATCTCGCAGTAGCGGTGGCGGGCGACGTCGCCGGTCAGCCGGTATTCGTAGCTTTTCTGGTCGAGGATCAGCGGGTCGATCGGTTGGGGGAAGAGGTTGACCAGCGGCACGCAGTTGAGCCGCAGCAGGGAGCGGTTCGCCTTGAAGGTGGCGTTGGTATCGAACAGAAAGAAGAGCTCGAAATCCTCAATCGCCCCCCCCAGGTCGATTCCCTCCAGATCGAAGAAGAGAAACTTGGCCGGGAAGGCGAAATACTCCTGCAACAGCCGGTAGCCGGGGTGGGTAGCGTCCCGCTCCGGCAGCGCCCCCTCGTCCGCCTCGAAGCCGACCCAGCGCAGGGTCTCGGGGGGGAGGAAGGTTGTCTGCGCGCCGATCCGCACCGCGATCCCGCTCAGGTTGACCATCAGCAGGTTGTAAAGGGTGAAGGCCGCAGGGGCGCGGGTGTCGATGTGCAGCCGCAGGGTGGGGGCGCCCAGCGCTTGAATGGGGTCGTTGCTCCCTGGTATGCGGGTCACCTGCACCTGTAGGGTCGAGAAGACCTCGGGATGCCCCAGCAAGAACTCCAGGCTCGCCGCTTTGCGCAGATGGAGCGAAGCGACCTCCAACGGCAGCAGGGTGGTTTGCCAGCAGGTGCGCATTCGGCAGGGGGTGGTGTACCCCTCGCTGCTCTTGGCCTGGGTTTGAAACAGGCGGTGGCGCTCCAGGGTGAAGGGGCCGCCCGGTTTCATCGCCACCTGGGCCACCGCCATCGAGGGGATGGGGGCCTCAAGGTGGGGATACAGGGCGGCGAGCAGGGTGTTGGGCAAGGCGGCCCGGTCGCTTTCGAGTTGGTAATGCAGCCGACCGGTGAGGAAGGCGAACGATTGCAGCAGCAGTTCAACGTGGGGATCGCCCGAGTGGCCATGGCTCATGGCCAGCGCCTGGGCGGTGGCGGGATGGGCGTCGGCGAACTGCCGACCCTCTTGACGCAGCAGTCGCAGCTCTTCGTGGTAAAAGTCTTTGAGTTTGAGCGCTTCGCCGGTCATGACACTCTCCGAAAAACCACTATGCGACGCCCCCGACGCAGCCTTACGGCTGCCCTTCCAGGGGAAATCGGATCTCCTCAACCTCCTGTCCCAGATTGAGTTTGGCCCGCACCACCAAACGGTAGGGGGCGTTGGTAACCCCCCGTTCGACCTCGACCGCCACGTCGCGCAGACGCAGCTCCCAACGGGCGATCAACCGGCTGAGCGCCTGGGTATAGGCGGCCAGCGCCTCCCCTCCGCCGCCGGGGTGCAGGGCGACCGGGCTTTCCAGGCCGAAGCCGAAGAGCCCCTCCTGGCCGTCGAAGGGGGAGCGGGCGCTGGCGACGATCCGCTGCACATTGGCTCGGATCAACGCCAAGGGGTCGTCCCCCTCCCGCTGCCCCCCTCTGGGGTCGCTCAACCGCTCGAAGAGATAACGTTTCATGCGCCCGCCGCACCCGATTAAGAGGTGAAGTCCCCAATGGGCCGGTTGCGCGACACGCTCCAACCCGCCGCCCGCATGCCGGGCGAGGTGGTGTCGGCCGCCTGCACCGAGTACTCCCAGAGGATTTCGGTGAAGTTGAGCTTGAATTGCTCGGTCGGCATGTCGTCGGGGTGGGACTGAAACTGGATTTCGCTGATCAGGGCGTAGCGCAGGTAGAAGGTCATGATGTTGAGGGTCTGATCCCCCGAGTTGCGCATGATGAACAGCTTGGTCGCCGCAGCTTTGGTCCCCGAGGAGTCGAGCGGCTTGGCCCGCAGGCAGTAGTCGTAGAGCCCTACCGAGGTCTTATCGACGTATTTGACGCAGGTGAACTCGGTGATGACCGGCCGTCCCGAGGTTCGGGCCGAGTTGCTCACGTCGGTGGTCACCTGCTGCTTCATCCCCTGGTGGATCGAGACCAGCTCGAAGCAGGGGCGGTCGCCGACCTGCTTGAGGATGTCGTCCTTCCACTCGGCGTCGATGAGGCTGCCGCCGTCCTGCCAGCTGTTGCTCCCTCCGAAGATGGAGTCGTCGCCGGGCTGCAAAAGAATCAGGTCCATGGTTTTTCCCTTTCGTATGTCGCTATCCCGCTACCGCATCGGGCGGGATCGAGTCATCGCATTAGGCCGGAAGATCGGCTACCAGGCGGATCGAGGTGGTCAGCTCCTCAAGCTGGAAGTGGGGCTTGAGGAAGATTGTCGCCTTGTAGGCCCCCGGCTTGCCGGGCACATCGGTGACGCTGATCTTGGCCGCTCGTAGCGGGTAGGAGGCCTTCACATCTTGGGGCGCCTCGTCGTCGAGCAGCACGTACTGGGCGATCCAGCTGTTGAGATAGGACTCGACGTTGCTCCGGGTCATGAAGCTGCCGACCTTCTCGCGCATGATCACCTTGATGTAGTGGGCAAAACGGGACGCCGACAAGATGTAGGGGAGCATCGAGGAGACCTGGGCGTTGGCGTTGGCCAGATCCGAGATGTACTGCTTGGGTTTGTTGGTGGTTTGGCCGCCGAAGAAAACCGCTTGGTTGGTCCCCTTGCAGTGGCACAGCGCCATGAAACCCAGGTCGTTGATCTCTTTCTCGCGCCGGTCGGTGATGGCGACCTGGGTCGGGCAGATCATCGCCACGTCACCCTCGCCGGTTTTGAAGTTGAAGGCGGGCAGCCCCCGAACCAATCCCCCCCCTTCGACGCCGCGAATAGCGGCGGTCCAGCCGTAGAGGGAAAAGGCGGTGGTGACCCGATTGGCCAAAAGGTAGGCGGCGTTGCCCCAAAGGAACTTGGTGCTGTCGGGCTCAAGCGCAGTGTCGGGGGTTCCGGCGGGGGGGAGCGACCATTCGTCGACCGAGCCCACGTCCTCTTCGAAGCGGATCCCCTCGACCGGGTTGGTCTTGTCGCCGTAGGGCAGGCGCAGCAACACATCGGGGAGCACCAGCGAGACGTAGCGGGAATCCTCGCTGTCGCGGAAGCCGCGCCATTCGGTCAGCTCGGTGTTCTCGAAGATCTTGGCCAGGTCGCGGGGCTTGGCCAGCGCCTCGAAATTCCCCAACCCGAACAGCCCCGGCGCCGCTGCGGCGACAAAGGGGGCGTGGCTGGCGGCGGCCACCTCGGCGATTTTGTCGAGCAGGGTGATGTCTTGCGGACTGCTGCCGAAGCGATAGTCGCCCAGCAACATGCTGTAGGGGGCGCCGCCGTAGGTGCCGTATTCGGCCTCGTAGATCTTTTTAAAGACGGCGCTCTGATCGAATTCAACCGCCTTGGTCAGATCCTTGTAGAGATCGTCGCGGCTGATGTTGAGCACCCGCAGCTTGAGCATGGTGCCGGTCTCGGCCCGGGAGATCAGGTAGAACATCCCCCGCCAAGTCGCCTCAAGATCCTTGAACTGCTGGTCGTGCATCACCAGGTTGAGCTGCTTGGCGACCAGGGCGTCGATCTCGGCAGTGCGGGCATCCATGAACTGTCCCGCCGACCAGCCGCGACGCGGATCCTCATCGGGGATGTTGGCGGCGGTGATGTTGGCCAGAACGTCGACCGTCAGCTGACCCAACATCGCCAGGGTCGCGGCGGGGTCGCCACCGATGAGCTCGGCCAAAGTCGCCACCTCGTCGGCGGCGGTCACTCCACGCCAAACCGTGGGATCGTCGCCGGTGAAGGCGGTGGTGAATTTGCCCCGCAACGCATCCCCCTCGGTTCCAATCGTGACCGCCAGGTCGAGCAGCTTGGCCACCGCGTCGGAGACCTCGACCTTGGTTTGCAGGTCGCGGATGCGGCAGCGCCGGTCGTACCAAACCTTGAAGGGATTGACGGCGGGGGTGGCCGGGTTGGTGCCGTCGCCGGGGATCTCACCCCAGTCGGGGCGCGACACCAGCGACAGAGGTTCGAAGTGGGTCAGGTCGCCGAAGGTGAGCAGACCGCTGAGGTTGCCGGTGCCGCCCAGCACATTGGGGACCGGGGCCAGCTTGATGCGCGGTTTGCACGATTTGAGGACGGCGTTGAAGTTGTCCCGGTCGATTTCGACCATCTTGCGATCCTTGACCGGGAGGAGCTCCGAGGCGGAGTCGCCGGACAGATCGGCGAAGATGCCGATGATGAAGGGAAGCTCCTTCTTCTGGAGCGCCCCACCGGTTTCGACGTCGTAGGTGATTTTCACCCGCGGCGGACGGACCCGGGTGAGTTTGTCTTGGACACTTCCCAACATGGTTTTCTCGGCTCCTCTGTGTCATCCCATAGGTCATGCCGAACGATTCGGCCTGGCCCCGGTGGTCGCCGCTCCAAGAAGTACCTTCGCGGCGTGCCTCAGGACGACCCTTTTTAGTGGGTCGTGATTGAGCGGCGGTACATCACCTGACCGCCATTGGTGTTCTGGCAAACGACCTCGCCCTGGGCGACCAGGCGGTCGAGCGCCTGCTGCACCAGATCGAGGGAATCGTTGTAGCGCTGGCGCAACAGCCACCACCGCGCCACCCCTTCCAGGGTTTCGGAGGCGTCGGGCCGCGAGGCCAGGTAACGGCTGATGGCATCGGCGGCGCTGGCAATCTCGTCTCGTTGGATTCGGCTCACGCGGTTTCTCCCTCGTCGGATCCTTTGGGCACCGCCGCCTGCTGTGGCGCTGCCCTGCGTTGATGTCGGCTACGGACGCCGGGCGATCCGGCCAGTCGCGTGCTGCCCGGATCGCCTCGGCCCAGGTACGGTCGAGGGGCGTCGGGAACCCCTATTGCAGGGGGTGTGCCAAGGTTTTTTTGGTTCGTTAAGTATTTGTAAATCAAACGAAAATATTGAATTTGTTGCGGCGATGGGTGGGTCGCGGCGGACCCAGGGGGGGGAGGCCCTTGGCATTACCTGATGAGGGGGTAATGGGCGCAATTGCAGGGGTTTGGCAGAGGATGGGGGGGTGGGTCGCGGATGACCCGGCCGGGGCACGGGGGACCCAGGGGCTTAATCGGGGAATTCGGGGGGGCGGTTCGACGTGGGTCGTCGGCGGGGATGGGGGGATCGGACCCCCCGCGTTGATTCCTGCGCTGGGTAGAGGCGTTTTTTGGAGGGCACGCGCCGTCGCGGTTATTGCGGCGCTTTCAAAACCGGTCGTTGACGTTCCTGGTTTTGGCGGTCCATCCGTGGGTCGCAAGGGTGCGCCGAATCAATCGGCGCTTGTCTCAACACTGCTGGGGGGGTGATGTGCCCCGGTCGAGCCGGGTTCACCCCCCCTGGTCGCTTACCGCCCCACGACCGGAAAAACGATCTCCGGTGCGGGTTTGGCCGCCGGTTGGGGGGCCGGGGCGTTGTAGGGATCGGGGGCGGGGCGGGTGTAGGAGACGACCCCGACGGTCTCGTCGTCGTACAGGTTGACCACCGTGAAACCGAAGTAGGGTCCACCCTCGGGATTCCAATCCCCTTCGAGCTCGCTGCCGCCGTTCCCGGCGATCACCTGAGTGACGTTGTGTTTGGGGCCGATCTTGTCGGTGTAGAGCCACTCGTGGGCGTGGGCGCAGAAGTAGCCCGCGAATTTCGGGGTGTCGCCAAAGAGCTTGAGCAGCGCATCGCCCAAGGTATGGGGGGCGGTGTTGTAGACGATGTCGTGGGGACCGGGGTTGTTGAGCACCAGCGGTTTGTGGGCCAAGACCACGATCCGCTTGATCTTCCGATTCTTCGAGGCTTTGGCGAAATCTCGCTCCACCCAGTGCAGCGGCGCCCAACTCGCCACCGTCTTATCGGCAAGCAGGGGATTGGCCACCGTTGAGAGGGAGTCGGTGTTCAGAACCACGTAGTGCACACCGCTCTTCAGGTCGTCAAAGGAGTAGGTCTGGGTTTGGTTGTTGTCCTCGGCCAGTAGGTCGCGTTGCAGTGCTTTGGGGCCGGAGGGACCGTTGCTGGCTTTGGCCAGATGGTTGGCCGCCAGCCAGGCGACCCAGGCCGAAAGGTTGGCCGAGTCGGGGTATTCGACGTAATTGCCGGGGCTGACCTCTTGCGAGGCGTCGGCCTCGTGGTTGCCCGGCAGGGGGACCAGCTCGATGTGGCTGTCGGCGAAGTGGCTTTGATCCACCAGGGTTTTCCAGGCGTTGAGCTCGGCGGCGGCGGTTTGGCCGTTGTCGGGCTGCATCCCCAGCACCAAATCCCCCACGAAAAAGAAATAGTCGGGCTTCACCGGCAGCGTCTGAATGTCGGCCAGGGTCTGCTGCAACTGCGCCACGTTGGCGGTGCTGGGGGCGGGATCGGTCACCCCGAAACCGACCCGGTTGCAGCCGATGTAGGCAAAGCTGGCCAGCAGCTCGCGCGCATCGGCGGTGAGGGGGGGCATCCAGGCGGACAGGGCGACGCAGGCGAGCAGCAGCGGACGGAAACAGTGGTTGCGCTTCATGACGTGGACTCCTTGATCGATGGTGATGGGCCGTGTTGTTGTGGGTCGTTTCGAGCGGCAGCAGGAGCGATCCACCCGGTTTAATCCTTCCCGAAATTCCCCCGGTCGATCCCGTATTTTTTGAGCAGTTTTCCGAAGGCCCGCCGCTCTTTGCCGGCCAGGCGGGCCGCCTCGGAGACGTTGCCGTCGGTGGTGCGCAGCATCTCTTGCAGGTAGCTGCGCTCGAAGGCCTCCATCGCCTCGCTCTTGGCCTCGTTGAAATTGCGCTGGGCGCTCGACGCCTTGGCGCGGGGGGTGTCCGAGGCGGGGGTCAGGTGGAGGGGGTCCCCCTTGACGGTGGGGATGCAGATGCTGCGTCCGGTCGAGAGCACGAAAATCCGGTGCAGGTAGTTTTCGAGCTCCCGGACGTTGCCGGGCCAGGGGTAGTGGTTCATCCACTCCAGGGTGATGGGGTGCAGCTTTTTTTCGGGGCAGCGGTAGCGCTGGCTGAATTGCCGCAAAAAGTGTTCGGCCAACAGCGCAACGTCGCCGGGGCGCTCGCGCAGCGGCGGAATCTGAATATGCAGGATGTGCAGCCGGTAGTAGAGGTCCTCGCGAAAACGACCCTCGGCAACCAGCACCTCAAGGTCGCGGTTGGTGGCGCTGACCACCCGCACATCGCTGCGCAGGGTGCTGGTGCCTCCCAGGGGACGGTATTCCCGGTCCTGCAAAAAGCGCAGCAGCGCCCCCTGCCCCTTGGGGGTCAGGCTGTCGACCTCGTCCAGAAACAAAGTCCCCCCCGAGGCCTGGGCCACCAAGCCGGGATGGGCCTGCTTGGCGTCGGTGAAGGCCCCCTTTTCGTAACCGAAGAGCTCGGCCAGCAGCAGATCGTCGTTCAAGGCGCAGCAGTTGACCGGAACAAAGGGGCGGTCGCAGCGGGCGCCGGTGTAGTGAATCCCCCGCGCCACCATCTCTTTACCGGTGCCGGTTTCGCCCCGCAGCAGCACCGGGGTGTCGTATCCGGCGAAGGTCGCCACCACCTTGAGCATCCGCCGAATCGGGGGCGAATCGCCCAGGATGTTCAGGCTGAGCATCTCCTGAACGGCGGGGGAGGGGTCATGGGGATGGTCGTCGGTGAGGTGGTCGATCAGGGTGTCGTCGTCGAACGGGGCGACCAATACCCGGTTGCAACGGCGTAGCAGATCGGGGTGTTCGAGGAGGGAGGGGTCGAAGGTGACCAGCAGCTCAAAGGCGTGATCGTTGTGCAGCAGGTCGGCCAAGTGTGGGGTTTGGCCGCGACCGACCAACAGGACTGGGGTACGGCCCGAGGTCGAGGTTGGTGGGCTTCCTGGGGCGTGCAGCGTGGGATCGGGAAGCTGCCAGGAGCGGCATAGCCCCAGCAGATGCTGGATTTCCCGATCATTTGCAATGGCGACTAAAGCGAGCTTCCGATTGCGATCCATGTCGTGTCCTCTGGTGATGAACCAATGGGCGACGGACCTTGAGGGTTGCAGCTTTAAAAATCAAGCCCTTAGAGCAATAAGCTCTTAAACGACCTTATTTATGCTTATTTAACGAGGGTTCGCGGTCCAGGCCGGGAAGGGGTAGACGGTGCCAGCCGTGGCGACCGAGGCGGGCCAGACGGTTTTCCAGGTGCCGTTCTGCACCTGAATCATGATGCTGCTGCCCAGGGTGTTCTGCCCGGCGATGTCGAAGCTGATGCCCGCCCACGGCATGATGAGTTGACTGGCGGGCAGGTTGGTGGCGCTCAGGGCGGCCAAAACCGGGGAGGCGTTGCTGGTTCCGGCCCGGTTGATGGCGTCCAACAGGGTCATGGCGCCGGTGAAGGCGCGGGCCGAGGCGTCGTCCAGATCGCTGCCGGTATTGGCCTTGTACAGGGTGTTGACCGAGGCGGCCAGGGTGTTGCTATGGGTCAGATCGAGGTTCCAGGTGGCGCGGCTAACGATCTTTTCGGCGTTGACTCCCAGGTTGTTCAGAAATAGGGGATCGGTAAATCCGGCGTCCATGCCGACGATCATTTTGGGAACGATGTTGGCGGTTTTGTAGGCCTGAATCAGCCCGATGGCGTCGCTGGTGTACGAGGCCTGCAAGAGGGTGCGCGGCATGGTCAGCGCGATCTGGCTCGCCTGGGTGGTAAAGCTGGTGGCGGTGGCGCTGTAGGGGACCGAGCTTGCCACCGTCAGGTAGGTGGTTAGCGCCGTTGAGGTGGCCAGGGTGTTGATCCCGGTGCCGAAGGTGCCGTTTTCGTAGACGATGGTCAGGCCGTTGTTGGCCGGGCTGATCGGGTGGCCGATGAAGTTCATGTACGAAAAAAACGCGTTGACGAAGGTGGCATCGCTGGGGGTGGTGCGAAAGAAGGTGGTGTAGCCCTGCTGGGTCAAGTCGGGCGCGGTCGAGTCGGGATTAAGGAAGGGGATCCCTCGCCCGTTGGCAATCTGGGCCGCCGTTTTGGTGGCGGCGCTGTGGTAACAACCGATCAAGGCGACTGCGCCGGCATTGATGAGCCGCGCCGCCTCGCTGGCGGCCACGATGGCGTCGCCCTGGGTGTCGCCGAAGATCAACGAAACTTGGGTTCCCCCCAGGTTGGGCAAGCCACTCCCCGACACGGCGGGCAGGTTCAAGGTCGAGGGGGTGTTGATGAGGTCGGCGGCCAGCTGAATGGCCGCTTTTTCGGCCAGGCCGATGGTGGCCGCTGCGCCGGTCAAAGGTAGGAGCACCCCGATGACGACGGTGTTGGCGGTCGAGCCCGCCCCTGCACCGGTTTGGTTCCCACACCCCCCCAACATCAACATCAGGGCTAAGCCCCCCGCCAGCCACAACCTCATCGTCCCTCCCCGTGCATTGTGATTACCGGCAGCAGCTCGCCGCCGGTTTACTCCCAGGCCATTGCAACGTTCCGATCAACTCCTGCCACGCCACCCCCTCGTTTGCCAGCAATCCCTGGATCTCCTGCGGGATACGGGCGACCCCAAGCGGATCGTAAAACAGGGCGGTACCGATCCCCACCGTGGTGCTCCCAGCCACCGCGAATTCAAGAGCGTCTTCGGCAGACGCAATCCCCCCCTGCCCCATGATCGGCACATTCGGCCCCACCGCCTGGCGGACCTGATGCACCTTGAGCAGCGCCACCGGCTTGATGGCGGGGCCGGAGAGCCCCCCCTGGCCGGGGCCGAGGATTGGTTTGCGTTTGCGCCAGTCGAGCGCCATCCCCATCAGGGTGTTGATGACCGACAGCCCGTCGGAGCCCCCCTCGACCGCGACCCGGGCCATGAGTCCGATGTCGGTGACATTGGGGGAAAGCTTGGTAATCAGCGGTTTGCTCGTGGCGCTGCGCACCGCTTGCACCACCGCCCCGAGCACCTCGGGATCGGCCCCGAAGGCGGCCCCCCCCTCCTTGACGTTGGGGCACGAGACGTTGAGTTCGATGGCGTCGATGGGGGAGTTGTCGAAGATCGCGGCGACCTCACGGTATTCCTCGACCGTGGAGCCGGCGATGTTGGAGATCCAGCGTGTCCCCCCTTGCGGCAGGGTGGGGAGGATCCGGTCGACCACGTAGCGGGCGCCTGGGTTTTGCAGCCCGATGGTGTTGAGCATGCCGCCGAGGGTCTCGGCCAGTCGGTGGGGCTTGTTACCCAACCGAGGCTCCAAGGTTGTTCCCTTGAGGACGATGGCGCCGAAGAGATCGTTGGAGAACCCGGCGATGCGGGGGTATTCGTGACCGAAGCCGACGCAGCCCGAGAGCAGCACCACCGGGTTGCGCAGGGCGATTCCGGCGAAGGTGACCGGGATGTCGGTAACGATGGGGGCGCTGCTGGGATTCATGAAGTGATCGCTCACGGGCACCCCTCCCAGTCGATGCTGGCGGCGTCAAAGACCGGGCCGTCGACACAAACCCGCTTCATGGCGGGGCCACGTTCGGTATTCAAGGGGATGACACACCCGGCGCACCCCCCGACTCCGCAGGCCATGTGGGCCTCCATCGAGGCATAGCAGGTTAGCCCGAATTCCTGAGCCACCGACGCCACCGCCCGCATCATCACGGTGGGGCCGCAGGTATACACCGCCGGGCGGTCGGAGCGGGCTGCCAAGTGGGCACGCAGCGGCTCGGTAATCAGCCCGGCATGGACCCCGTCCCCCCCCTTCATGCGCGACAGGCGTGAAGGGATGCCGAGTTCTTCCAGCACGCTCAGGCCTAAAGAGACCGAGACACCGGGGAAATCGAGTTTCGAAAGGTCGGTTTCAAACGAAAACGCCGACTCCTGCCCCATCAGCAGGGTGGTCGCCCCCGCTTGGCCGGTGGCGGCTGCCCGGTGGGCCAGCCCAATCAAGGGGGCAACCCCGATGCCCCCCCCGACCAGTACGGCGGGGCCGACAATGGGGGGGAAGGGGGCGCCGATGGGGCCGAGCAGATTGAGTCGCTCGCCGACTCGGCACTGGCCGAGCCGTTTGGAGCCCTTGCCAACCACCTTGTAGAAAAGCTCTAAGGTTCCGGCGACCGGGTCCGCATCTTGAATCGAGAAAGGGCGGCGCAGGTCGAGGCCGGGAACGCGGATGTGGACGAAATGACCGGGGATGAAATCGCGGGCGATCTCGGGGCAGCGCAGGGTGAGAAACCCGTACCCCTCGGGGGCGGGCTGGGTCTCGATCACCTCGGCCACCGTCTGGCGGATGGCGATCATGCCGCCCCCTCGGCTTCAAAAGGCTCCACCGAGTGTTTGAGTTTGCCCCCCACCCAGGTGGCGACAGCGCGCCCCTTGAGGGTCATGCCGTGGAAGGGGGTATTTTGGGATTTGGAGTGGAGCTGGGCGCGATCCACCATCCAGTCCTCGGCGGGATCGACCAGCACCATGTCGGCGGGGTCGCCCACATCGAGCCGTCCGACATGGGCGGGCAGGTTCATCAACCGGGCCGGTTGATGGGTCATCAAGTCGATGGCCTGGTTCAAATCGAGCGCCCCTTGATCGACCAGGGTGAGCACCGCGCTGAGCATGGTTTCGACCCCAACCACGCCGCGAGCGGCATCCTCCAGAGTGGTGCGTTTGGCGTCGAGTTCGTGGGGGGCGTGGTCGGTCGCAATCGCCTCTAGGGTGCCGTCGCGCAGCCCCTCAAGCAGGGCGTCGCGGTCGGCGGCGGTGCGCAGCGGCGGATACATCTTGGCGTCGGTGTTGTATCCGGCCAGTGCTTCGTCGGTCAGCAGCAGATAGTGGGGGCAGGTTTCCCCCGAGACCTTCACCCCATCGGCTTTGGCGCGGCGGATCATCGTGACCCCCCCAGCGGTGGCGACGTGGGCGATGTGCAACCGGGCGCCGGTCAGGCGGGCAAGCTCGATGTCGCGGGCGATCATCGCATCCTCGGCTGCGTGGGGGATCCCCGGCACCCCGAGGCGGGTGCTCATCCACCCCTCGTTCATACACCCCTTGCCCGATAGGCCGCAGTCCTCTTCGTGCACCACCACCGTGGCGCCGACCCCCTTGGCGTATTCGAGCGCCCGGCGCATCACCCTTGAGGAGGCAATCGGATAGCCGTCGTCGGTGAAACAAACCGCCCCCCCCGCCAGCTCGTCGGCCATTTCGGTCAGCTCTTCACCCTTGAGTCCCCGGGTGATGCCGCCTGCGGGGAAGACCCGGCAGTGGGCGGTGAATTTGGCCCGCTCCAGCAGCCACTCGACCATGGCTCGGGTGTCGATGGCCGGATCGGTGTTGGGCATGGTGACCACCGAGGTCACCCCCCCGGCGACGGCGGAGCGGGTCCCCGAGGCGAGCGTCTCTTTGTATTCCTGCCCCGGCTCGCGGAAGTGAACATGGATGTCGACCAGCCCCGGCAGCAGCCACTTGCCGCTGCCGTCCAGGGTCAGATCGGGGGTAAATCCGGCGGGTATCTCGCCCCGGGCCAGCACGACGCCATCCTCGACCGCCAGGTCGGTGACGCCATCCCAGCCGGTGGCCGGATCGATCAGACGGACCGCTTGAATCAAAAGCCGCATGCGGATTGCCTCGGAGGGTCAAGGGGGCGGGGGCAAGGGGTTGCGTGGTTGGATCATGCCATATTGCTCGCCTTGGTTGAATGGAGGGGGGTTGACCCTTACCATCCGCTCAGAATTCCTAGGGAAGCGCTGTTTTTGCGGTGCTTCCGGCAGCATCGGAGCAGGCTGCCAAAACCGAGCGCATGAGCGACCGGTTTTGCAGGCGCAGCCAAAACGACGTTTTTGGCGAAGCGTCGCCGAACAAGGCAGGAGCCTGGTTCGGCGTTTCCTGGATCCGCCTCGTTTGGAGCCCCTTTTCCCCATGCCGATTCAAGCCCTGCGCGACCTTGTCCGCGACGAGATGAATGCGGTCGACGCCGTCATCCTTGAGCAGATGCGCTCCGACGTGCCGCTCATCCCCCTATTGGGGCAGTACATTGTGCAAGGCGGCGGTAAGCGGTTGCGCCCTCTGCTCTTGGTGGCGATGGCGCGGATGCTGGGTTATCGCGGCGAACGCGATTTGGCGTTGGCGGCGGTGGTCGAGTTCATCCATACCGCAACCTTGCTGCACGACGACGTGGTGGATGAATCGAATCTGCGCCGGGGCCGTGACACCGCCAACGCGGTGTGGGGCAATCAAGCTTCGGTGCTGGTGGGCGATTTTCTCTTCTCACGCGCCTTCGAGATGATGGTGGGCGACGGCGACATCCGGGTCTTGCAGATCCTCTCCACCGCCTCGCGCACCCTGGCCGAGGGGGAGGTGCTCCAGTTGGCCAAGACCGGCGACCTGGAGACCACTGAGGAGGACTACAACGAGGTGATCCGCTGCAAAACCGCCGCCCTGTTCGACGGCGCCGCTCGGGTCGGGGCAGTGGTGGCTGGGGTTGATTCGGCCATCGAAGAGGCGGCCGCCGCTTTTGGCAGCCACATCGGCTATGCCTTCCAGTTGGTGGACGATGCACTTGATTGTGTGGCCAGCGCCGCCGAGATGGGCAAGAGCCCCGGCGACGATATCCGCGACGGCAAGATGACCCTGCCGGTGATCCACGCCTTGCAGTATATGGACGCGGTCGCAGTGGACCGTTTGGGTGAGATCATGACCAAGGAGACCCCGAGCGACGAGGATGTACATTGGGCGCTTTCAGCCGTTGAGTCTTGCGGGGGCGTTGCCTATACTCTCGCCCGCGCCGGGGGGTACGTGGATTTGGCGCTCGAAGCTCTGGTGCAATTGCCGCCCTCGCCCATCAGGGACCAGCTCGAAGAGGTCGCCCGTTTCACGCTGACCCGCCGGTCCTGACTCAGGCTGGATCCCACGCAAAATTCGGTTTTCCTGTCGGGGTGTAGCTCAGCCTGGTAGAGCACTACGTTCGGGACGTAGGAGCCGGAGGTTCAAATCCTCTCACCCCGACCACCATTGTTGTAGGCCGGCTTCTTTAAGTCGGCACCAAGAGCCTATAGCTCAGTCGGTAGAGCATCTGACTTTTAATCAGAGGGTCGCTGGTTCGAATCCAGCTGGGCTCACCAAACAAAAAAGGGGTTACGCCTTCGGGTGTAACCCCTTTTTTGTTTGGGTCACACCAGGGTCACACCGGGGAAGGATTTCGCGGGCAAGAAAAAACCCGCCACGGGGGCGGGTTCTTGTGCCTTCGAAGGTGGGCGTTGGTTAGGCCAAGGCCCGCAACACCGCCTGGGGTTCCCGCTCGATCACGTTGAGCAGAACAAGGGCCGGTCCCGCCGGTTGTCGGTCGCCCCGCTCCCAGTGGCGCAGAGTCGCCACCGAAAACCCGAAACGGGCCGCGAACGCCTCTTGGGTCAGATCCAGCCGCTTGCGTAGGGCGGCCACGTCCACGGGGCGCGGATTGTGAAGAACGCCCCCCACCTCGTTGCCCTGGGCATGGGCAATGGCCTCGGTCAAACCCTGCTTGATGCTTTCGAATGCGTTTGCCATCGGTTTTTCCTCTTTGAGCTTTCAACCAACAGTGGCACCAGATCGGCGAGGGCGTTCCGCTCGGCTTTGGTGAGGTTGGCCTGTTCGTTCTTGCCGAAGAGCGTGAGCAGGTAAAGGGGAATCTCTTCGTTGTAGAAGTAGTAGATCACCCGGACGCCCCCGCTTTTCCCTTTTGCCCCATGTCCCCAGCGTAGTTTTCGAATCCCCCCGACCGGTCCAGTTGGAACGTTCGACGATGCGCAGCCCATCGGGGTCGCCTTGGGCGACGAAGATGCGGATGGTGTAGGGACGGGTCATGGATCCTCCATGGGACGGATTTTCCGCCAAACGGGAGATTGCTCTTAAATAAGAAAGTCTTTGTTGGACGGTGCGTTGCGCCCTGCTTCCACCCCATCGCGCAACCGGGTTGAAAAAAGGAACAGGGCTTTTGGAAGCCACTCCTCAGTCGTCCAACACCTGCCAATACCCCCCCTTGTCGGGACCGACGCGCATCAGGCGGCCCGATTCGCGCAGACTGCGCAGGGCGCGGTGGATGGTCGGCTGCGACTTGCCCAGCCGGGCGGCAAGCTCCGGCACGGTCAGATTCGGGTCGCCGCTCAGCAGCCGGAGCACCGCCTCGGGGGTTTTCCCTGTCGTTTTCCCTGTCGTTTTCCCTGTCGTTTTCCCTGTCGTTTTCCTCGGCAGCGCGAACGTCACCACCACCGCCCCGGCCCGAACCTCCAGACTTGGCGGCTCCAGCCCCGCGTCGCCCATCGCGCGGGCGATCTTCAGAGTGCCGCGGCCCCAGGTTTCGATGATGCCGCGCCGGTAAAAGGCATGGGCGATCATCGGATTCCAAGGGCGCGATTCGTGTTCGCGCAGCAGCGCCTCCGGCGTCAGGCCGAAATGCAGGTCGCCAATGGAGACGATCTCCAGCCGGTCGTCGTAGAGCGCCACGCCGACCGAGCCGCCGCCGATGGCGTAATCGCGATGCACGAAGGCATTGGCCAGCGCCTCGCGCAGCGCCTCCATCGGCAACAGCGGCGTATCCACTCGCTCCATCCGGCCCGGCACGATGCGACCGGCCACGGGCAGCGATTCGATCAAAAAGCGCTCCGCCTTGCGCATCAACGCGAAGGCATTGCCGTGGAACTGCCGGTTATCCAGAAACTCGTCCCGCGTCGCCCCCTTGAAGCGGGCGACCTTCAGCAGCAGTTGCGGGAAGTCCGGCAGCGGCGTCTCCTGCGTGCAAAACAGCACCACCGCCGCCCGCGACAGCCGGTCGCCTTCCACCAGCAAACCCAGCCCGCGCAGGATCTCCAGCGGCTGGCGCGTGCCGGGGTCTTCGATCCGGCCCCGGCGGATGGATTCTTCCAGCGTCAGCTCCAGCTCGCGTGCATCCAGCCGCGCCGCCTCCCAGCCTTCGGCGGGTTGATTTTCCCAGCGCTGCACGGCGTGCAGCTCCTCCTGCAAACGGCGCTGGTACGCCTCGCGCGTCATCGTGCGCGTCGTGTTCAACACCCGTTCGTAGGCCACGCCGCGAAAACTCACCACCCGCGCGCTGTGGGCCACGCTTACCGCCAGCACCTCCAGTCCCGGCGCCACACCCACCCGCTCCACCGTGGGGAAGAGCGGTGGCTCAAAGTGCTGGAACTCCTGCGCCAGCTCCTCCAGGGTGCGATCGACGATTGTTTGCCCCACCACCTTGCCGGCAGGGGTCACCCCGAACAGCACCCGCCCGCCCCGACCGTTGGCCAAGGCGCAAAGGGTGCGGCAGGCCCGATCCTTCTCGGCGGTGGACTTTTTGAGCTCCAGGGTGGCCGATTCGCCTTGGGCTACCCAGGCCGCGATTTGCTCCGGGGTGGTGGTCATGGGGTTTCTCCGGTCCCCTCCAGATAACGGGCGGCGTAGGAGACCAGGGCTGCGGTGACCATCAGCAGCATTTGAGCGCCCAGGCGGTCGAAGTGATTGTTGGCCGAGTGGGCCGGTTTGTTGGCGGCATCCTTGAGCGGGATCAAGGCTTGATCGAGCCAGTCGTAGGTCGTCTTGCCCAATCGGGTTTCCCAATGTTTTTTCAGTTTGGGAATGGTCCTGCCCGATCCGTCCCCCCTCTCGACCTGCTCTTGGAATTGCTCCAAAGCGATGCGGCATTTGGCGGCCGCCTCGTCGTAGAGCCCCTGATGGAACAGCCGTTGTGCCTGTTCCAGGGCGGTGAAGGCGTGTTTCAACCCCTCGTGGGATTGCAACGAAACGGCGGGAAGCTCAAAGGCGATGACCTTGCCGTAGCCAAGTTGCGGAAGCACCTGCTCGCGCCAATGGGTGTCGGGCACGGTATATCGCAGGTCGCCTTTGATGGGCTGAGTGTCGATGAGCCCGATTTGCCCTTGAAAAGGCCCGTCCCAAGGGATCAAACCGAAGGTCTGGGTGGCGATTTCGAGTTTGAGGGTCAGCTCAAGGTTTTTGCCGTTCCTCTGTTCTTCCAGCCATTCCAAACGGCGGGGGTCGAGGGGGATTTCCGGGGACAGATGCAGAGTTTGGTGGTACGGGTGATGGGTCAACGCCCGCTCACGGACCGATAAGGGCAGCACATGCCCGATGGTTTGCCCCTGGACCTGCAACTCCCCGGTCAGGGAGCCAAAGACCACCGTTTGAATGTTTTCGAAGTTTGAAGCGTGGATGTATTCACGAAGCTCAAGGACCACGGCCAGCCTCAACCTGGGGTACAGCGCTCTGCCAACAGGAGGAGCATCGACCCCTTGGATGTACCCCTCCACCTGAAGCGGGCCGTTGAATGGTTGAAGTCGTTCCTTGTTCATTCGACCGCCTTGATCTTCTGATCGCTTCGGGAGATGAGGTAGGGGGCGTCATGGTCGTGGGGTACATAACCCCCCCTTGGTGGGTCGGGTCAACATTGCCGCATGGGGCGCGGACCGCCACCTCTTCGACTCAAGGCTGGGCCGAGGCCAGCAGATCCAGGGTTTTGCGAGCCCTGGATGCGACGATCCCCACGATGTCGGTGATCGCCCGGCTCGGTCCGTATGGCTCGGCAAAGGCCTCGGCCAAGGCGGTCGATTCGGGAACGATCCTGGTCGCCAACGCTTGCAAGGTACCCCGCACCATGCGCGGCTTGACCCCGATGGCTTCGGCCAACCGATCCCAATGCCAGGGCATGATCCAGTCGGGGCGAGCCTCGCCGCCGATCTTCATCGCCATCTTGTCGCTCAACTCGGGGTATACCGCTGTGCTCATCAGGTCGTAGAAGGGGGCCAGGACCACCCCGGTTGGCCGGTACAACAGCGACAGATTCTTGCCGTGGCCGTCGGCGTTGCCGATCAAGAGGTTGAATGCCGTCCATTCCAGCAGCACCTTGAGGTCGGCGATGGGGGTCTGGCTGGCCCTGCGGATCAGGGCGAAGCAGTCGGCCAACCCCGGCCCACCCTCGATTTCGTACTTTTGGTCGGGCAGTACCCCCAACGCCTGGCAAAAATCCTCTTGATGCAATCGCCGCACGACGCCGTCGGGCAGCGTTTCGCGGTCGTACCGGGTCACCAAATAGAGATCGACCTCTTGGCGCAGGATCGCGACCTCGGGAACCGGCAATCCCAAGCGACGGGCCAGGGTCATGCAAAAGGCTTCGTTGGCGACCGAATCGGGAAAATGGGGCAGCGGAGGTTTGAGGATGTGCAGGCTGGGGGTCTGCCCGCCGGGAAGCGAGACGGTTTGGGTGGCGGCATCGAACCGTACCGGCAGCTTGTTTTGCACCCCCGCCAACGAAAGCCGGATGCCCCGTTCGCCCGCCAGCATCGGACGACGGGGGAGCTCGCGAATCAGTGCGTCGAGTTCGGCGGGGCCGAGGGGTCGATCACCGTAGTCGGCCACCTCCTCCACCCCTTCGGGGAGCAAACGCACCGCCCCGGCGCACTCCCCCCCCAACGCCTCCAGCAAAGCGAAATCGTTGCCTTGGGAGATCCCCAGCTTGGCGGCAATAACCTGACGGATCTGGGCTTCGGGGAGCAGGTTGGCGAAGAAGGGCCGGGTGGCGAGGTCGTCGAAAGGGGCTGTTTGCAGCGGCAGCGACAACGACAGGGGATAGGCGCCGGGGTCGGCCAGCCAGTCGGGACTGTAGCGGAAGGTCATCCCGCCGCGCACGATCAGACTCAACCCGCCGACCGGTTGCGATCCCAGAAAAACGATCAGGGAGGTCGTCACGAGGCGCTCCCTCCACCACTCCAACGCCGGGGTTGGAGCGTCAATTCCAGCCCCAGGCAATGCAACACATGGAGCACCTTGCCGGCTTCAACGGTTGGTTTGCCGTTCTCCAGCTCCGAGATGAAGCGCACCCCCACGCCGCACAAAGCGGCAAAGTCGGCCTGGGTGGCCCCCTGCCCCTTGCGATGGGCTCGGATCAATTGGCCGATCTCCGCCATGGAAGAAATGCTCCCGTACGGTAAAGAACCCGACGCTGACATAGAACCCCCCTTGGAATATTCCCGTTCGGGAAACATAGGTGCGGCGCACCATGGGGGCAAGCAATATTTTCCCTAACGGGAAAACAAGAGGGTTCTCAATCCAGAGCAACCTGCGGGCAAGCCCTGTGTACCGGCAGCCCTCGATCATCCTCCCATAACCCCCCCGGTCACGATCCAGCCACACCCATCGGTTTCCATTCCTCTGAATCCAAAAGTTTTCATAGGGAGGAGACCGTTATTTCAGCCCAGCCCAAGCAGCGGTTCCGCACCATCTGGCTCTCCGACGTTCACCTCGGCTTTCGGGGGTGTCGGGCCGATTTTCTGCATGACTTCCTCAAAAAAACCCACGCCGAGACGATCTACCTGGTCGGCGACATCGTCGATCTGTGGGAGATGAAACGGCGGCTTTATTGGCCTCAGCCCCACAACAATGTCATCCGCACCCTGCTCGGCAAGGCCAAGCGGGGGACCAAGATCGTCTACATCCCCGGCAACCACGACGAGTTGCTACGCGACCATGCGGGGCTCGTCTTCGGCAACGTCGAGCTGCGCGAGCAAGCGATCCACACCACCGCCGACGGGCGCAGGTTCTTGATTTTGCACGGCGACGAGTTCGACTCGGTGGTCAAGTGCAGCCCCTGGCTGGCCAAGCTGGGCAACCGCGCCTACGACTGGCTGCTCTACCTCAACCGCTGGTTCAACGTCGCCCGGCGCAAGATGGGTTTTTCGTACTGGTCGCTGTCGGCCTACATCAAGGGGCGGGTGAAAAACGCGGTGCAGTACGTCAGCAGTTTCGAGGGGGCGGTGGCGCGGGCGGCGACGCAGCAGGGGGTCGATGGGGTCATTTGCGGCCACATCCACCGGGCCGAAATCCGCAAGATCGAAGGGATTCTCTACTGCAATCTGGGCGATTGGGTCGAGAGCTGCACCGCGTTGGTGGAACGGCCCGACGGGTATCTGGAGTTGATCCACTGGTCGGACGAAACCATGGCGCTCAAGGGGGAGGAGGGGCCTGCGGTGGCGGTTGAGGTGGAGGTTGCGGCTTGAGGGGCGGAGTCCTCGGGTCGATCCATGCGTTTCCCATCGGGGCATGGGGAGGGGTTGGAGCGGTGCGACCTAGCGCGGGTCGGAGGCGGCCCCGTCGCCGAAGGATGACGCGGGGTTCCTGGCCGCGAACGTCCATACCTAGATGCAACCCTTGGCCCACCGGTTCGCGGACGGGGTCCGCTCCTACGGACAAACCAAGGCTCCACCCGCATCCGGTAGGAGCGCCGCCCTCGGCGCGATCCGTTGGGCGCCAAGCGATCCGCTTGAGGCAACGTCGGTTCGCGGACTTAGGTCCGCTCCTACGGTCAGGGGCCAAGGCTCCACCCGCATCCGGTAGGAGCGCCGCCCTCGGCGCGATCCGTTGGGCGCCAAGCGATCCGCGTGAGGCAACGTCGGTTCGCGGACTTAGGTCCGCTCCTACGGTCAGGGGCCAAGGCTCCACCCGCATCTGGTAGGAGCGCCGCCCTCGGCGCGATCCGTTGGGCGCCAAGCGATCCGCTTGAGGCAATGTCGGTTCGCGGGCTTAGGTCCGCTCCTACGGTCAGGCCAAGGCTCTACATCGTACCTCGGCAACATACAAGGGTGAGCGGGAATGCAGCCGTTCCCACGTTCCACCCCGATCCAAGCCCTACGCCTGCTCCTGCGCCAGCTCCACCACCCCCTCCCGGCGGCGCACGGCGCAGACCTCGCCGTAGAGCTGCGCCATGCGGCTGGCCATCGCCTCGGCGCTCCACTCCTGGGCGAACCGCTTGCCCTCCTCCCCCATGACCTTGCGCAAGGCCGGCTCGCGCAGCAGCCGCTCCACCGCTTCGGCAAAGCCGTGGGGTTGATCGGGGGCAGCCAGGGCGCCGCGGCCTGGCAACACGATGTCGCAGGTTCCCATCACCGCCGTCGAGACCACCGGTACCCCTTGAGCCATCGCCTCCAGCAGCACCAGCCCCTGGGTTTCGGTGCGCGAGGCGAAGACGAACAGGTCGCCCGAGCAGTAACAATCCAGCAGTTCCAGACGATCACGCAGGTATCCCTCGAAGTGGACGTTGTCTTCCAGACCCAGCGCCCGAACCTGGGTTTTCAACGCCGCCAGCGCCGGTCCCTCTCCGGCCAAAATCAACAACACCTCGGGGATGGCGCGGCGCACCTCGGCCAGCATCTCCAGCAAGAAACCGATGTTCTTCTCGAAGGCCATCCGCCCGATGTGGACCAGCACCGGGCGATCCAGGGCGATCCCCCGGCTTTGCCGAAAGCGGGCGCCATCCCCACCCTGCAATTTGTTCAGGTCGATCCCGGTGGGCAGCAGGGTCATGGGGGTGGTGACCCCGTATTGGGTGAGCCGCTTGCGCATGGCTTGGGAGGGAACGACCACGTTGTCCAGGGCATTGCATTGCCGCCGCGACACCACCCGCGCCAGACGGCGCAGCCAGTTTCTGGGCAAAAATTTCAGGTAGTGAAAGAGGTATTCCTCGAAGAAGGTGTGGTAGGTGGCCACGGTGGGGATTCCGAGATGATGAGCCAGTCGCAGCCCCATACGGTGCGCCGCAAACGGGGTGTGGATGTGGATCAGGTCGAAGCGGGCATCCCCCAACCGCGCCGCTACCTGTTTGGCCGAGTGACGCTTGAAGAGGCGATCCTCGGGGTCGAGCCAGACCACCCGGGCGGGGAGGCGGACGATGCCGGTTTCGTCGCCGCTGGGGGCGCCGTAATCGGGGGCGAGCAGGGTGACGTGGTGTCCCTGGCGGCGCAGCTCGGTGGCAAAGGTGAGGATCGAGGTCGAGACCCCGTTGATCCGGGGGTGGAAGACGTCGGTGATCATCAGGATGTTCATGGCTCCGCTCCCTGGCGGTGGTGGGCAGGGAAATGCGGGCGCCATCCTGACGGGGAAACAACACCAGGGGATGACCGCAGTGACGCAGCTGGATGACCAAATTAAGAGGGTAGCGCCTCGGGTCGGGTATCGAACACCACGTAGGGGTTGTAGGGGTCGCTGTCCTCCTCGCGGTGCAGATCGAGAAAATCGAGCCCCTCCCAGAGGTCGAAAAAAGCGGGGGTGTGGTAGAGGACGACGATGCGCCGGGGCTGGGCGGCAAACGAGGCGGCCACCCGGTCGACCACCTTCTTCATGGCGATCGCGTTGAAGGGGTTGAAGAGATAGATCAGCAACGGGCCGTCGGGGAGGGGGGTGCGGGTCGCGTCGGCGCAGAGCAGCTCGACCGGGGTCTGCCGGGGGTAGTCGGGGGGGAGAGCGCCGCCAGGTTGTGTTGGGCAATCTCGACCAGCGAGGGGGCAATCTCGACCCCGACGATCCGCTTGAAACCGAGCGGCAGCGCCAGGATCAGCATCCGTCCCTTACCCGCGCCCAGGTCGAGGAAGGTGGTGGCGCCAAAATCGAGATCGAGGCCGTCGAGCAAAGGGGCCAGGTTGCTCAGGGGGGTCGCCTCGTAGCCGAAGCTGTGGATCCACCCCGCCCCGACCGTGTCGAGTTCGGTGGTTTCAATGATTCCCTCGGTCGTCACCCCGAGCCGCTCGTCGAAATCGAGCCGGGGGGGTGGGGGGGTGGGGATGGTCGTTTCGATCTGGGTCAGCCGCAGCCAAACCAGCCGGGTCAGATAGCGCAGGGTCGGCCAGGCGCCGTAGAGCAAGACCAAGCGGCGCAACTCGCGCAGGCGGCGGCGCCAGCGGGGGGTGGTGGGGATCTCAGGGGGCATTTGCGCCGAACGCTGCGACATAGGCCTCCTCCAGGGCGGCGATCTCGGCGGCGCTCAATTCTTGAAACGTCCCCCGCTTGCTGTTCGAGAGTTTGCCCCCGTTTTGATGCAGCAACTGGATGAACAGCTCCAGCCGCCGGTCGGGCATGTCGACCACCTCTTGCATAGCCCGCCGTGCATTGTCGTACCCCGCCAAAAAGCGCAGCTCTTCGGCAAGGTCCTCCTCTACTGCGTAGGCCACGGTGTCGCACAGGTACTCGGCTTGCCGGGTCAGGTCGGGGTAGCGGTAGTACCCCTCGACCTCTTGCGGGTTGTTGATCGTCAGCCGCGCCTCGTCGTCCAGGGTGGTGCGCAGCAGGGGGGCTAAGGGGGCGGAGTACGCCTCCAGGGCGGCGTCGTAGTCACCCATGCGGCGCAACATGGCGGCCGACACCGGCAGCATCACCCCGGCGGGGGCAACCCCGCCACGCCGTAGAAAATCGTGAATCAAAAAGCGGTGCAGCCGCCCGTTGCCATCCTCGAAGGGGTGGATGAAGACAAAGCCGAAGGCGACCACGGTGGCATGGACGATGGGGTGGATCCCCTGGCCGGTTTGGGCGCAACGCGCCAGCCCCCGCATCAGACTCGGGACCAACTCCGGCGGGGGGCAGACGTAGTGGAGGATTTGGCTTGAGCTGTAACCGGGCCGGGTTTGCCCCACGTAGTTCTGCCAGGAGCGAAACCCCGCTTGGGCGTAGCGGGGATCGACGATGGCCCCTTGCAGGGTTGTCAGGGTCGCCTCTTCCATCAGGGTTTCGAACGGCTCGTCGCCCGCGCTGCGCAGCAATTCGACGAAGCGCTCGGCCCGTTGCGGCGCCGGGGTTTCGTGCTCGATGCCGTAGGAGGAGCGGGTCTCCTTTAAATACAGGTAATCGTTGGCCCGTTGAAACAGGGCGGGGGGGAAATCGGCGATCAAGGATTCGATGCGGGGGCGCGGGTCGCGGGCCATCCGTTCGGCCAGGGCCGAGGTGCGCCGCACGATGGGGCAGTACTCGGGGGTACCGAGCAGGTTGTTGTCGATCTTCCAGCGGGGATCACGCCGCGTGACCCACCCGATATCCACGGGACCAACCACGTAAATCTGGGGGTCGAGCAAAGGAAGGTACCGCCCTCCGATGGTGGCGGCGACCGGCAGCGTTCGTCCCAGCAAAAACTCGTACAAAAAGCCGATTTGGCGTAGGTACTTGCTGTTGGGCTGGCGGTCGATGGCGGCGGCAACCTCGGTGGGGTCCAGCGCCTGAAAAACCTGCTGGAGCACCGCCAAATCAATGCCGTCGTACTTGAGGGCAAAGACCAAATGGGCGATGGGATCGTCGCCCGGCTGGTATTGAGCCGGGTATTCGTCGATGTGTCGTCCGTCGGGCAGGGTTTCGCTTTTCAGGCGGGTGCCCAGGCGGGAGGTGTGGTGCAGGGGCAGGCGGGGCAGGGCGAGGTGTTCTTGCAGCCAGGCGTAGCCAAGGTTGGCCATGGGTAATCCCCTTAGCGCAATCAATCGTTCCAAGGGGCGGCAAGGTGCAATAAAACGTTCTGCCGTGCAACAAAACGTTTCAAAAAACAGATTCATGCAACAAAACGTTGCGACGGAGGTTGGGTGGGCTGTGGGAGCGGACTCCTGTCCGCGAAGCCTTTTGCTGTGAAAGCCAGCGGGGCGGCGGGGGTGGTGGAACTGCGGTTTGGTGGACGTGCTGCGCTTATCCACCCTACTCGGTGGGGTGTTGTTGATCGGACAAGTCCGACAGGTCAGACCCGTCGGACTTGTCCGATTTTAACTCAGCCCGCCAGCATCCGATTCAGCCGCGCCACAAACGCCCCCGGATCGGCCAGTTTGCCCCCCTCGGCGAGCAGCGCCTGATCGAGCAGCAGCCAAGCCAGATCGGCGGCGGTCTCCCCCTCGCTGGATTTGAGCCGCTCCACCACCGGGTGGTGGGGATTGATCTCAAGAATCGGGGCGGTGGTCGGGATGTTCTGCCCCATCTCCTTCATGATCCGCTCCAGCTGTCCGCTCATCCCCCCCTCGGGGGCGACCAAACAGGCGGGGGAGTCGGTCAGGCGGTGGGTGATGCGCACCTTCTCCACCTTTTCGCCCAGAATCTCGCCAATCCTGGCGGTCAGGTCGGCCGCTTGCTCCTCCTCCTGCTTGTGCTGCTCCTTCTCCTCTTCGGTTTCGAGATCGCCCAGGTCGAGATTGCCTTTGGCAACCGAAACCAGCGGCTTGTCGTCGAATTCGGTCAGGTGCTCGACCAGCCACTCGTCGATGCGGTCGGTCAGCAGCAGCACCTCGATCCCCTTCTTGCGGAAGATCTCCAGGTGGGGCGACTTGGCGGCTGCGGCCGGGTTTTCGGCGGTGATGTAATAAATCGCCTTCTGCCCCTCTTTCATGCGTTCGACGTAGTCGGCCAGGGCGACGGTTTGCTCCTCGGTGTGGGCGGTGGAGTTAAAACGCAGCAGCTTGGCGATGCGCTCTTGGTTGGTGCGGTCCTCGATCACCCCCTCTTTGAGCACCACCCCGAAGGTCTTCCAGAAGGTCGCAAAATCCTCCGGCTTGTCTTTGGCCAGATCCTTGAGCAGGTCGAGCACCTTCTTGACCGCCCCCTTCTTGATCGCATCGAGCAGGGGGTTTTGTTGCAAAATCTCACGCGAGACGTTGAGCGGCAGGTCGCTCGAATCGATCACCCCGCGCACGAAACGTAGGTAGCGGGGCATCAGTTCTTCGGTCGCCTCCATGATGAAGACCCGCTTCACAAACAGCTTCACCCCGTGTTTTTGCTCCCGATCCCACAGATCGAAGGGGGCGCGCTTGGGCAGGTAGAGCAGCACCGTGTATTCCTGGCGCCCCTCCAGGGTGGCGTGGATGTGAGCCAGGGGGGGCTCGAAGTCGTGGGCGACGTGCTCGTAAAACGAGTCGTACTCCTCGGGGGTGATCCCCTCTTTGGGCTGGGTCCACAACGCCGAGGCGGCGTTGACCTTCTCCAGTTCGCCGGCGTTGTCGCCATGGGCGATCGGCATTTGAATCGGGAAGGTGATGTGGTCGGAGTATTTGCGGATGGTCGATTTGATCGTCCAGTCCTCAAGGAAGGAATCGAACTCCTCCCCCTGACGCAGATGCAGCACCACCTCGGTCCCCCGCTGGGGTCGCTCGACGGTTTCGAGGGTGAACTGACCGTCTCCTGCCGAGACCCAGCGTACCCCGTGCTCGGGGGTGAGTCCGGCGCGGCGGGTGGTCAGGGTGACCTTGTCGGCGACGATGAAGGCGGAATAAAAGCCGACCCCGAACTGGCCGATCAGATGGGCATCCTTGGCCTGGTCGCCGGTCAGGGCGCTCATGAACTGTTTGGTCCCCGACTTGGCGATGGTACCGACGTTGTCGATCACCTCTTGGCGGCTCATGCCGATACCGTTGTCGCGGATGGTGACGGTGCGGGCATCCTTGTCGGCGGTGACGGTGATCGCCAGGTTCGGGTCGGCCTCGAACAGGGCGTCGTCCGAAAGCCCCTCGAAACGCAGTTTGTCGCAGGCGTCCGAGGCGTTCGAAACCAGCTCGCGCAGGAAGATTTCGCGGTTGGAGTACAGCGAGTGGATCATCAGGTCGAGCAGTTGCTTGACCTCGGCTTGGAACGAGAGGGTTTCGCTGTGGGCGTCGATGCTCATGGGCTTTTTTGCTCCTGGTTGGGGTGAAAAGGGAATTTCAATCGATAAGGCGATGGTCGGAATCGACAAGGGGCGTCGTGGCCCGGACGCGGCCGAGCGCGTCCCTCTGTGCGGTGTTTGTTCTGGGGCGCCATTGTGGGAGGTCAAGATGGGGGATCAACCCCGAATCCGCATCGTGTCGACCGACGAGATCGAAACCTTGAGCCAAAAAGCGGCAGCGTCCGCCAGGAGGCGGGCCAACTTGAATCTCCATCCGACGCTCGAAGATCCGGTGCAGCGTTTCTTCAACGCCCTGCAACCGGGCAGCTACGTGCGCCCCCACCGTCATCTCAACCCCGAGAAGTGGGAATTCTTCCTCTGCCTGAGCGGGCGGATGGTGGTGCTGTGTTTCGACGAAGCAGGGGTGGTGACCGAGCGGATCGAACTCGACGCGGAGGGGGGCAACCGGGGGGTCGAGGTCCCCATCGGGGCCTGGCACACCGTGGCGGCGCTGGAACCGAACACTGTGGTTTTCGAGCTCAAGCAGGGGCCCTACGCGGCGGCCAGCGACAAGGATTTCGCCGCCTGGGCACCCAATGAGGGGGAGGTTGGGGCGGAGCGCTTCGAACGTTGGTATCACACGGCCCAGGTGGGGGAGCGGCCACCTGGCTGCGATTGAGGGGACAAGTGGGTTTAGCCCCAATCCTTCCAAGTCTGTTGTAGGAGCGGCGCCCTCGCCGCGATTGGGGGGGCAAGTGGGTACCTTCAGCCCTACCGACCCAACAACCCCTCCAGCCATTCCCGCGCGTTCTCCCCCACAGGGTTTTCTCCGCTCTCCCTTGGCCCCGCCACATTGAGGCTTTCGGGTCCGATCTGCGCCAGCCAAGCGCGGGCCACCGCGAGTCCCCCTTCGTCCTTTAAATCGACCACCAGGCAAGGCTTGCCCTGTTGGAGGGCCAGCGATCGGGTTAAAGCGCTGCCGCCGCGCAGCGCCCCCAAGGTTAAAATCAAGGTGGCGTCGCTGTCGCGCACGTTCCAGCCGGTACGTTGCCGGTAGCCGGGGGAGGGGGTTTCGGTCAGGGGATAACGGGGGTCGATGGGGCCGTCGACCGCCTTGCGGCCGGCGGGACACCAGCCCCCCACCTCGAATCCGAGGGCCAGCGCCACGTCGAGGGCGGCCCGATCAACCCCGGCCTGACCCCCCGAAACGATGCGGCGGGGTAGAAATCCCCGCCGTGCCGGACCGTTCAGAGCCAAACCATCAGTCCCAACTCGTTGGGATGGGCCAGCAGGGGGTGGTAGGGGCGCATGCGGATTTGGTAGGAGAACAGACCGCAGGTCGGGGCATGGACGGTGGCTTGGAACCGAAAGACGAAACCGGGCTCCCCTTCAAGTTCGGGCACCAGGGGGACGGTGCGGGTCGGTTTGTCGTCGCCGTTCTTAAAGAGCAGGCATTCGACCACCACATCTTTGGGACCGAGTTCGGGCAAAACCGCGTCGACCTCGATTTCAAGTGCTTCGTCGAAGGGTTGAGCCAGGTCGGGGGCGTCGATGCGGTGCAGCGCCACGTGGGGCCAGGCGGCCCGAACGCGCTGCTTCCACTGTGCCCGCTCCTGGGCTTTGGTCAGTCCATCCTCGTGCAGCAACTGCCCCAGCTCAGAGGCGGGGGCGTAAAACTTAGTGGCGTAGTCGAGCACCATGCGGTGGGCGTTGAAGCGGGGCAGGGCGCTGATCATCGCCCGCTTGGCCTTTTTCACCCAACCCTCAGAGAAACCGTGGCCGTTGCGAGCGTAGTAGAGGGGGACGATCTCCTGCTCGAACAGCTCGTAGAGTTCGTCGGCCTCCTCTTCATCGGTGTGGGGGTGGATCGCCCAGCCGTTGTCTCCCTCGTACCCCTCGCCCCACCAGCCATCGAGGATCGAGCAATTGACCACCCCGTTCATCGCCGCCTTCTGCCCCGAGGTTCCCGATGCCTCCAGAGGGAAGCGGGGGTTGTTCAACCAGACGTCGCAGCCGATCAGCAGGTAACGGGCCAGCGCCATGTCGTACCCTTCGAGCAGCAGGATCTTGCCCCGGAAGCGCTCCATCTTGGAGACCTCGTGGATGCGGCGGATCAGATCCTGCCCCAGTCCGTCGGCGGGGTGGGCCTTGCCGGCAAACAGAAAGACCACCGGGCGATGACTCTTTTCATCCACCCCGTTGACCAGCCGGTCGAGCCGGTCCAGATCGCTGAAAAGCAGGGTCGCCCGCTTGTAGGTGGCAAAGCGGCGGGCAAAGCCGACGGTCAGCACGTTGGCGTTGAGCGGATCGAGGTGGTCAAGGTAGGTCTCGGCGTGGGGGGCGCTGCAACCGTTGCGGATGAGCTGCTCCCGCGCCCGCTGACGCAGGTAATGCAGCATGTTCGACTTCAGGCTTTGGTGGATCGACCAGAACAGGTAGTTGGGGATGTCGTCGAGCCGCGACCAATAGCCGGGTTGGGTCAGTTTGCTGACCCAGTCGCCCCCCAAGTAGGTATCGAAGGAGTCGCGCCAGGCCCGGGCGAGCCAGGTTCCCATGTGCACCCCATTGGTGATGTGGTCGATGGGGTTTTCTTCGGGGGTCACCTCGGGCCACAGGTCGGCCTCCATTTGCGAGGCAACCTCCCCGTGAATCTTCGACACCCCGTTATGGAAGTTCGAGCCGCGCAGCCCCAGGGCGGTCATGTTGAAACGGCCCGGCTCGCTCGGCTTGCGCCCCAGTTCAGCAAACTGCTCGGTGTTCAACCCCATTTCATAGCGTATCCAGCCGAGCTTTTCTTCCATCATTTCCATGGGGAAGACGTCGTGTCCCGCTGGGACCGGGGTGTGGGTGGTGAAGACGGTCGAACCGGCGACCGCCTCCCAAGCGGCGGCAAAGTCGATCCCCGCCTTCACCTTTTCGCGCACCCGCTCCAGGATCAAAAAGGCGGGATGCCCCTCGTTGACGTGCCAAGCGGTGGGTTGTTTGCCCAGCGCCCGCAGTACCCGCACCCCGCCGACCCCCAGGCAGATCTCCTGTTGCAAACGGGTGCGCAGATCGCCGCCATAGAGGCGGTGGGTGATGTCGCGGTCTTCGGCGGAGTTGTCGGGATGGTCGGAGTCGATCAGGTAGAGCTCGATGTGGCCGACCTGAGCCTTCCAAACCCAGAGTTTCACCATCCGCAGGCCGATGTTGACCGGGATGCTCAGGGGGGAGCCGTCCTGGTTGACGACCCGGGTGACCGGCAAATCCTCGAATTTGGAGTCGGCGTAGTGGGCGACCTGGTTGCCCTTGCCGTCGATGGTCTGGAAGAAATAACCCTGCCGGTACATCAACCCCACGCCGACGAAGGGCAGATCGAGATCGGAGGCCGATTTGCAGTGGTCCCCCGCCAGAATGCCGAGGCCGCCGGAGTAGATGGGCAGCGATTCGTGGAAGCCGAACTCGGCCGAAAAGTAGGCAACCAGTTGCTCGTCCGGGTCGAGCAGCTCGGCCCCCTCCCCTTTGATTTCGCTGTTCATGTAGGCGTCGAAGGCGGAGATCACCCGTTTGTAGACCTGCATGAAAGCCGGATCGTTGGCCGCCTCTTCAAGCCGCTTCTGGTCGATGCGGCGCAGAAAAACCTTGGGGTTGTGCCCCACCTTGCGCCACAGATTGACGTCGAGTTGCACGAACAGCGAACGGCAACTGGCATCCCAGCTGTACCACAGATTGGAGGCCAGATCGCTCAGGCGGGAGAGTCGTTCGGGAATGCGGGGTTGGAATTCGATGGTGTAACGGGTGGCGGTCATGGGGGGGTCTCTAAAAAACGGTACAAGTGGGTGAATTTATGCTTGTTTTGGCGAAGTCAGGGGATAAATCGGCGCCGATCATACCCCTTTTTTGAGATCTTCCCATGACGGGTGAGAGATAGGTCACTTTTTACGCGGTACAACAGATCCAAGCGTTGACGCAATAGCGCCCCATTCCCCGCTCCGTTCGGATGATGACTTGCCGGGTGCGCACTGGATGCTCCCCCACATTGCCCGCCCGCCCGCAATTCCTTACCTTAGCGCCGGTTTGATCTCCCCCAAAAACCAGGAGTCCTTATGGTGCCCACCACCCACGACCCGATCACCCGCATCCTCCATCTGGGCATGATGGTCTTTGGCCTGACCGCCTTTTTCACCGGCCTGATCGGCGATGAAGAGCATGAGGAGGAGGAGCACGAGCACGGCGGGGCGGTAGCCGATGCCATGCCTGAGGGGGGGGAATCCCTGCTGTTCGAGATCCACGAGATGAGCGGCCTGCTCACCGGGGCGGTGGTGCTCACCCGCATTCTTTGGGGCTTCATCGGCCCCGAGACGCAGCGTTTTTCGTTCTGGTTTCCCCTGGCCAAGGCGCGCCTGCTCGAAACCGCCGAAGACATCGGCAAGCTGCTGCGTCGCATCACCCCCGACCGTCCCTCCCACGGTGGTTTGGCGGGACTGGTGCAGTTTCTCGGTATTGCCACCTTCACCTGGATGGGGATGACGGGGGGGATCCTCTTCACCTTCCTGCCCGAGGGGGCGAGCGAGCCCAAGGGTTGGCTGGAGGTGATCGCCGAGGGGCACGAGGTGGGCGAGCCGCTCATCATGCTCTTTTTGCTGCTTCATGTTGGCGGGGCGATCACGCACCACATCGCTGGCCACCCGATCTGGCATCGGATGTTTCCATTCATCAAGCCCAAGGTCTGAGTGATCGGGGCGCCCCCTTGACGAAGGGCGCCCCCTTCCCATACTCCCGCGCCATGTTCACGAACCTCTCCCTCAAACGAGCCGCAGCCGCTGCCACCCGACGTCGTCGGGCGGTCGATGGATCTGCACGCGAGGTCGTGATCGGATAGGGCAAAACCCCCATCCACCCGCCTTGAAGAAACCGCAGATCCCACCGGGTTTGCGGTTTTTTTGTTGGCGCGGGGGATGGCCTGGATCACCCCGCTGCCATTGTGATCCAGGCCAGGAGGCACCCATGTCCCAACCCTCATCCTCGCCCCGGTTTTCACCCATCATGCCCACCGCTGTGCGGCCCGAGATCGTCTTTGCCAAGGGGGAGGGTTCCTGGCTCTGGGACGAGAGCGGCAAGCGTTACCTTGATTTCATTCAGGGTTGGGCGGTCAACGCCCTGGGCCACTGCCACCCGGCGGTCGTCCAGGCGCTGCAAACCCAGGCGGCAACCCTGCTCAATCCCAGCCCCGGCTTCTACAACCCCGCCATGCTCAAACTCGCCGGACTGCTGACCGACCATTCGGGCTTCGATCACGTCTTTTTCGCCAGCTCGGGGGCCGAAGCCAACGAGGGGGCGATCAAGCTGGCTCGCAAGTGGGGGACGCTGCACAAGGGGGGCGCCCACCGGATCATCACCTTTGAGAGCGGCTTTCATGGCCGGACGCTCGCCACCATGGCAGCCTCGGGCAAACCGGGCTGGGAGCAGCTCTTCACCCCCCACATCCCCGGATTCATCAAGCTCCCTTTCAACGATCTGGCGGCGGTCGAACGGGCGTTGGACGAGTCGGTGGTGGCGGTGATGCTGGAGCCGGTGCAGGGGGAGGGGGGGGTGATTCCGGCGACGGTCGCGTTCATGCAGGGGCTGCGTCGGTTGACCCATGAACGCCATGCCCTGCTCATTGCCGACGAGGTGCAGACCGGCATGGGGCGCTGCGGCGATCTTTTCGCCCATCAAGGCTACGGAGTGCAGCCCGACATCATGACCCTCGGCAAAGGGATCGGCGGCGGGGTGCCGTTGGCGGCATTGCTGGCGACCAAGGCGGTCAGCTGCTTCGCCCCCGGCGATCAGGGGGGGACCTACAGCGGCAACGCCCTGACCTGCGCCGCCGGGGTGGCGGTGCTGCAAACCCTGCTGGCGCCCGGCTTCATGGAGGGGGTGCGGGCCAAGGGGGCGCTGCTGCGGCAAACCCTGGAGGGGGTCTCGGCCAACTTCGGGTTGGGCGCGGTGCGAGGGCGGGGATTGCTGCTGGCTCTCGACACCGGCAACCGCGACGCTCCGGCCATTGTGGCGGCAGCGCGGGAGGCAGGATTGCTGCTCAACGCCCCCCGGCCCAACGCCTTGCGCTTCATGCCGGCGCTGACCGTCAGCGCGGGGGAGATCCGGCTGCTGGGGTCGATGCTGGAAGCGGTGTTGGCAAGATGACCGGCGTTCACACCTTCGGCGTCGTTCCGGGGCTGCGTCGGCGCAACCCGAAATGACGCCCACCAAGTGCCTCTCCATAGGGCACACGGGTTGCGTGGAGGGGGCGTCCGCTCATTTTGGGCGCGTTGCAGGACACATCGCCGCGATGTCTTACCCTCTCAACCGAAAACCCATCGGCCCGGAACGGGCCTCTCATCCTTCTTTCTTCCATGCCGCGGCCGGGATGGTATCGCCAGTGGTACCTTTTCAACCCATCCCGCGCTCGCAATGGAGGCGCTCATTCGCTGCATTTAAACCAGGGAGCACCCCATGAATGCCTGGCTCTACCTCGCCATTGCCATCGTGCTGGAGGTCGGCGGCACCACCGCCATGAAGCTCTCTGAAGGCTTCACCAAGACCACCCCCACCGTGGCGATGGCGATCTGCTATGTCGTCTCCATCGCCGCCCTGGGGCTGGCGCTCAAAAAGATCGAGGTCTCGGTTGCCTATGCCATTTGGGCCGGAGTCGGCACTGCGGTGATCGCCCTGCTCGGGATCCTTTATTTCAAAGAACCAGCAACCCTGGCCAAAGGGGTCTCCATCGCCCTGATCGTCGCCGGGGTGGTGGGGCTGCATCTGCAAGGGGGGCATGCTTGACCCCCAATCGCCGTCCCACCCACTGCCTGCTCGACATCGACGGCACCCTCCTCCACGGCAAAGACCCCATCTCCGGCGCGCTCGAAGCGGTTCATGAGCTGATCGTCCTGGGGGTCGAGGTCGCCTTTGTCACCAACACCACCACCCGCACCGCCGCCGGATTGAGCCGCGAACTGACCGCCTTGGGGTTGCCTGCGCCGGTCGAGCGCATTTTCACCCCCGCCAGCCTGACGGTGGCCCACATCGGCTCTCGCCGCGCCGCCCTGTTTCTGCATCCCGAACTGCGCCCCGATTTCGAGGCGGTGACGGTGGACGAGGTCCGCCCCGAGGTGGTGGTCATGGGCAAAATGGGGCGGCTCTACGACGGGGGCGACCTGCAACGGATCTTCACCTGGGTGATGAACGGCACCGAACTGGTGGCGCTGCACAAGAACCGGATGTGGAACACCCCGCAGGGGATGGAGATGAGCCTGGGGGGATTCGTCGCGGCGGTGGAATACGCCACCCGGACGAGCGCCACGATCCTGGGCAAACCCTCGTCCGCCTTCTTTTGGGAGGCCTGCCACGCCTTGGGCGTCGATCCCGCCGCCACTGTGATGGTGGGCGACGACATCGAGGCCGATGTAGGGGGGGCTCAAGCCTCGGGATTAAAAGGGGTTTTGGTCAAAACCGGGAAATACCGGGTCGATGTTGTTGAGGGACACGCGATCAAGCCTGACGGGGTGATCGATTCGGTGGCGGGGTTGGCGCAGTGGTGGCCGCTCTGAGCAGCGCGCTGCACAAAACCGGCCCCGATGGGCACAATGGCCCCGGTGTTTCATGCAGGGCGAAACCCACCCAGGTTTTGTGAGCGCCTGTAAAGCCGCTCGGCGCCCGCCCCCGCTAGGGGGCACAATGGCTTTTTTTAAAAATCGACGCAGGAGGGTGCGATGTCGCGGGTTTTGATCGTGGACGACGACCGGGAATTGGCCGAGATGCTTCAGGATTACCTGGGGGGGGAGGGGTTCGAGGTGGCGCTGGCCTTCGATGGGGAAAGCGGCGCCCAGCAGGCCCTTGAAGGTGCCTGTGACGCGGTGATCCTGGACGTGATGATGCCCAAGCTGGGGGGAATGGAGGCGCTCAAGCGTATCCGCGCCAGCTCCCAGATTCCGGTCTTGATGCTCACCGCCCGTGGTGACGAGATCGACCGCATCGTGGGCCTGGAGATCGGCGCCGACGATTACCTGCCCAAACCCTTCAATCCCCGTGAACTCACCGCCCGATTGCGGGCGGTATTGCGCCGCACCAAACCCCAGAGCGGGGTTGAGGGGGCGTTGGAGGCCGGTCGTCTGGTCCTCTTCCCCGCCGCTCGCCGGGTCGAGGTCGAGGGGGACGAGATCGAGCTGACCAGCACCGAATATAGCCTGCTTGAGGTTCTGGTTCGTCATAAGGGGCAGGTGGTGCGCAAAGAGATCCTTTCGGAGGAGGGTCTTGGCCGCAAATTGGGTCGCTATGACCGTTCCATCGACATGCATCTGAGCAATCTGCGCCGCAAACTCGATCCCGATCAGGTTCATTACCCTCGCATCTTGACGGTGCGCGGCGTCGGCTATCAATTGGCCCTGAGTGACTGATGGGTCGTCTGTTCTGGAAGATCTTCCTCTGGTTCTGGGCCGCCATGCTGCTGGTCGGCGGTGGCGTCGCCTGGGGCGTTTCGGTCGTGTACGAACAGCTGGTCGCCGAGGAGATCGCTCCCCCCTTCGTCGAAGGAATCGCCGATGCCCGCGCCGAGCGGGTCGCCGCCATTCTCGCCTATGGTGGGCGCAAGGAGGCGCTGCGCTACCTGCATCACTACGACCGCCACCCCTTCCCCATGTTGGTTTTGAACCCGCAGGGGGAAGACATCCTGGGCCACCCGGTTTTAGAAGAGGTGGCCCGCTACGCCACCGATCCCGGCCTCAGGGAAACCCAGCCCCGCTCCGGACTGGCCGACGTGACGATGCCCGACGGCGTCCGACTGCTCGTCGTCGCCCCTTTGCCTCGCACCATGGCCGAATTCAGAGAAATGGAGCGCTGGCGAGAAATCAGCCACCGAGAACGGGCGCCCGACCCTACCACGCCCATGATCCAGACACTCCAGGTGTTGACGGCAATCGCCATCAGTGCCCTGGTGTGCTTCTGGCTGGCTTGGTACCTCGCCAAACCGATTAAACAGCTCAGCCAAGCGACCCGTCGCCTTTCCGAGGGCGATCTGAGCGTCCGGGTCTCCCCCGATCTATCCCATCGCCAAGATGAAATCGCCGCACTCGGAAGAGAATTCGACCATATGGCCGAACGGCTGCAATCGCTGCTCGATGCCAAGAAACGGCTGTTGGTCGACGTCTCCCACGAACTGCGCTCCCCTTTGGCGCGCATGCAGGTCGCCTCGGCGTTGGCCCAACGCCAAGCCCCGGAGGCGAGCGCCGAATTCGATCGGATTGATCGGGAGATCGAACGGCTAGGATCCTTGATCGATCAGGTTCTGGATGTCGCCCGCCAGAATGAAAAGGATGCGGCCATCCCCATGGACGACGAGGTCAAACTCCACCAACTCCTTCAAGAGATCGTCGCCGACACCGATTTCGAGGCGCGGGCCAATGCGCGGGGCGTCCATCTGCTGGCCTGTCCCAAGCTGACCCTCCAAGGCAGCGAGGAGCTGCTGCGCCGGGCGGTAGAAAACGTGGTGCGCAACGCCATCCGCCACACCCCCCCCGGCACCACCGTCGAGGTCACCCTCACCCACGCCCCCACCCACGCCACCATTGAGGTATGCGATGCGGGACCGGGCGTTCCGCAGGCGATGATGGAGCACATCTTCGACCCCTTCGTTCGGGTGGGAGAGGCGCGTGATCGTGAAGGGGGGGGATACGGACTGGGATTGGCCATCGCCCAGCAGGCCATGAGTCGGCATGGGGGAACGATCAAGGCGGAGAATCGCAGCGCAGGAGGATTGAGCGTTTTCCTCGACCTTCCCCTCCCCCTGAAAGGGACAACCGGCACCACACAGGGGTAAGGAAAAAGCGCCGATTCAAGCCATTACCGCCACAAACCAGGGCAGCTGCCTTGAATCGGCACGCTTGGCAAAAACCAAAAGTAGGCGCCATGAGGCGGCGATGGTTTTTGCTTGGCTTGTAAAATCAGCAGCGCTTCGGCGACTTAGGTCGCCTCCTACGACAGCTTCGGCGACGGGGTCGCCTCCTACGACAGCGCTCCATTTTAGCGGCCCATCCTTGGGTCGCTCGGAAGCGCGATTCAATCAGCGCTTCCTTAGCGTCAGCGCCCGTGCCGTAGCTCCAACCGCCGCAAAAACTCCCCCATGATCGCCTTGTAGAGCCCCTCTTTGGCGACCACATCCTCGACGCCGCTGTCGATGCTGGGGTTGTCGTTGACCTCGATGACCACCACCCCCCGCGCGCTCTGTTTCAGATCGACCCCGTAGAGACCGTCGCCGATCAGATTGGCGGCGGCCAGCGCCACCTTAACCACCTCGGGAGGGGCATCCTCCAGCGCGATGGTTTCGAATCCTCCCGATTTGGCCTGTCCCCCCGGACCATGTTCGTAAATCTGCCAATGCCCCCGGGTCATCAGGTACTTCGACACGTAGATCGGCTGGCGATTGAGCACCCCGACCCGCCAGTCGAAGGGGGTGTAGAGATACTCCTGGGCCAGGATCAGATCCGATTCCTTGAACAGCTTGGCGACGATCTCGTTGAGCTGGATCCGATTTTCGGCTTTGAAGACCCCCCGCGAGAAGGCGCCGTCGGGGATCTTGAGCACCACCGGATAGGGGATCTGTGCCTCGATGGTCTCCAGATTGTGTTTGTGCACGATCAGGGTGCGGGGGGTCGGCACCTTGTTGGCGGCCAGCAGCTCGGCCAGGAAGACCTTGTTGGTGCATTTGAGGATCGAGTCGGGGTCGTCCATCACCACCATGTCCTCGCTTTGCGCCTTCTTGGCAAAACGGTAGGTGTGGTGGTCGATGGCGGTGGTTTCGCGGATGAACAAGGCATCGAATTCGGCCAGTCGGGCGTAATCGGAACGGTCGATCAGCTCGACCTCGATCCCCAACCCTTTGCCCGCTTTGATGAAACGCTTAAGAGCCATCTCGTCGGAGGGGGGCATCTTCTCGGTGGGGTCGCGCAATATGGCCAAATCGTAGCGGGGGGGCTGGCTGGCCCGTTTGGGTTGCCAGCGGCTGGCCATGTAACCGTGCACCGCCTCCAAAAAATGGGGCAGTTCGTCTTCGGGCATCAGGGCGGGGGCTTGGGGTTTGATCGAGGCGATGCGCCACTTGCCCTGCAACTTGAATTCGACCTTCAAGCAGGGGACCGGAAAGGTCTCGAAGATCTGCCGGGCCAGATCCCCCAGGGGGGGCATGCGGCAGTGGCCGAAATGGATGTAGAGCTCCAGCGCGGTGACGGTGAGCCCGGGCGCGATCTTGGCCATCCGTTTTTGCAACAGGGCGTCGAGGTCCTCGGTTTCAAGCCCGTAGATCGACTTGCGCGACAGATCCTGAATCGTGCGCACCGAGGGGATGACCCGATGCCCCCGCGCCTCGGCCAGCAACGAGGTGTAGTAGCCGGTGCTCAGATAGCGGTAGCCGCGGCACATGTTGATGACCCGGACGCCCCGACCGTCGCCGTTTTTGCCCCGTTTGGGCAGGCCGGTCAGGTATTCGCGTGAAGCGACCACCCCCCCCTCGGGGAGTTTGCCGGTCCAGAATTCGGGTTGATCGACCACCAGGATGTGGGTCGCCATGGCGAGCCTCGGGCGTAACGGTTGGGGTAAAAGGGATGGATAAAAAGGGCTAGCGGCGTGTCGAGGGGGTACAAACGGGGGGCTATTCCTCCGACCACCCGGCGAAATCGTCTTGGGTTTCGGGGGTCGTGGCGACAGTTTTTTCTGGCTGCATTGGGCTCGGTTCGGCAAACAGCTCCGGCATTGGGGCATCCTTGTGCAGGATCAACACCGCCCGCAGCAATCCCTTGCCGTAGCGGGCCATCGCCTCGAAATCGCGGCGCAGGATCGGCATGTGGGCGCAGTCGGGTTGCGCCTTGCCCTGCTCCCAATCGATGAAGGGGTCGTGCACGTAGACGAAGCGATCGTCGAATCCGGTCACCACCACCCAATGGGGGAATTTCTCGCGGTAGATGCGGTAGGAGCTGATGAGCACCACCGGGATATCCCCCCGGTCGAAGCGCTCCTGAAGTTCGGCGGTTTTCAGCGTGCCCAGGTGGATGGGGATGCCGACCCGGGCGATCTCTTCCACGAAGTCCTCGTGGACCAGCCGCATCACCTCTTTTTTTTCTTCGCTGCGTACCGAATCGAGAAACAGCGCCCCCTCGTCGTTGACCCAGATCTCGACCTTGAATCCTCGATGGTGGGCCGCCAGCGCCAAGCCGAAGGGGCCACAGCCGCCATGGCCCGAGGTCATGAAAACGGTGGTCGATTCGCGCCACAGTCGAAGTTCGAGTTTGCGGCTCAGATCTAAATCGGGATCGAGCCCCTTCATCGCCATCATCAGGGCGGCCGGTCCACAGGTGAATTCCAGGGTTTGTTCGTAGTAGGGGATCCGGCTGGGGGGGGCCAGCCCCGGCGCGAGCCGCTTTTCAAAGCGGAGCGCCGCCATGTGGTCCTCGTAGTAATCGGGGTAGAGGCCGAACTCCCGATAACCCCGTTTTTGATACAGGGCGATGGCGGCGGTGTTGTCGCGCCGTACCTCTAGGCGCAGCAGCACACAGTCGCGCCCCCGCGCCGCCGTCTCGACCGCATCCATCAGCCCCGCCCCCACCCCTTGCCTGAGCAGCTCGGGGGCGACCGCCATCGAATAAAGGCGGGCCAGCGAGGTACCTCGGTTGTACAGGAGCATGGCGTACCCCCGCAGATCCCCCCCCACCACATCGACCAGGGTATCGGCGTGTCCCTTGGTGAGCAGATGGCGGAAGGAACGGCGCGAGATTCGGTCGCCGCTGAAACAGCGGTTTTCAAGGGCCACGAGTAGGTCGAGGTCTTCGAGGGTGGCAGGTCGGATCATGGCACCCTCCCGGGGTGGTGATTCATGCAGTGCGGCGGAGATGGTGGCACCGTCGCAGGGGCGGTGGTAGGGGGAGGGTTGCGCGGGATGACGCAACGAGGATGTGACCTGTTGCCGCGAATCGCTGCGCCCCTTGCGCCTCCTCCTCCCTCGGTCCGATCATCGGAACATGAACCCGACCCCAACCCTGATGCAGATGCTCGCCGCCCTGATCGCCGCCCCCTCGGTGAGCAGCGTCTCCCCCGACTTCGATACCGGCAACCAAGCGGTGATCGGCCTGCTGGCCCAATGGCTGTCGGGGCTCGGCTTTGCGGTCGAGGTGCTGCCTCTGCCGGGTCGCCCCGGCAAGGCCAACCTGATCGCCACCCTCGGCAAGGGGCCAGGGGGGCTGGTGCTGGCGGGGCATACCGACACCGTCCCCTGCGATCCCCACCTCTGGCGCTTCGACCCCTTCAAGCTTACCGAGGAGGAGGGGCGCCTCTACGGTCTGGGCACCTGCGACATGAAGGGGTTTTTCCCCTTGGTGATCGAGGCGCTACGTGGTTTTGAGGCGGGGAGGAGGATCGATCCGGCCACTTTGACCGCTCCGATCATCGTGGTCGCCACCGCCGACGAAGAGAGCAGCATGGCCGGGGCGCTGGAGCTGGTGCGCTTGGGGCGACCCAAGGGGCGCTATGCGGTGATCGGGGAGCCTACGGGGCTTAAACCGGTGCGGATGCACAAGGGGATTCTGATGGAGTCGGTGCGGCTCACCGGTCGCTCGGGCCACTCCTCCGATCCCAGCCTGGGTTTATCGGCATTGGAGGGGATGAGCCAGGTGTTGGCCGACCTGATCGCCTGGCGCGGCCAGCTTCAGGCGCAACACCGCAACCCCGGTTTTCATGTGCCGGTGCCGACCCTGAATCTGGGGCGGATTCACGGCGGCGACAACCCCAATCGAATTTGCGGCCACTGCGAGCTGCACATCGACATTCGTCCCCTGCCGGGAATGGAGCTTGAGGAGCTGCGCCAAACCCTGGATGCACGGGTGGCCCAAGCGGTGGCGGGCAGCGGTTTGCAGATCGAGGTGACGCCGCTGTTCCCCGGGACCCCCGCCATGGAGACCCCCGCCACCTCGGCGTTGGTGCAGGCCGCCGAACGGTTGACCGGCCACAGCGCCGGGGCGGTCGCCTTCGGCACCGAGGGGCCCTACTTCACCGCGCTGGGGATGGAGACCTTGATCCTCGGCCCCGGCAACATCGACCAGGCCCACCAGCCCGACGAATGGCTCGGTTTGGAGCAAATCAACCCCACCATCGCGCTGATCCGGCAACTGGTCACGCGGTTTTGCGGAGCCCGTTGACGGCGTAAATGGGGGGCGCTAGCGTGGTGATATGTGGCATACCACGGCATGCCCAGCCCCCTTTCTCGTCGCCCCAAGGAGTTCATCATGCGTAATCTCATCGCCGCCGCCCTGTTGGGCTTTGCCCTCCTCCTGAGCCCGTTAACCCCTAGCGCTCAGGCCGACGCACGCTCCCTAGTCGATTCCTACAGCGCCTCCGACCTGCGCTACATGCTTGAGGAGGCCAATATCTTCGACGAGGTCTCGACCAAGAGCGCCAATCAGGTTCTGGTCAAAAAAGATGGTCGGTCGGTATTGCTGATTATCTACGGCGACGGCGACCTGGGGATCTACTACGGTGCCCGCGGCACGATCCCTCTTCAGGCGATCAACGAGTGGAACAAGACCAAGCGACTGAGCCGCGCCTACCTCGACAACGATAACGACGTCGCCCTGGAGGCCGATCTGCTCTCCAATGGTGGGATGAACGAAGAAAAGGTGGTCTCTTTTGTGAAGTTTTTCTTCCAGTCGGTCGGGCAATACGTCGATTTCGTACAGAAGAATATGTGATGTCGGGGCGGCCCTCCGTCGGGAGGGCCGCCTTCCCCCTCTTGCCCGATTCTTCCGGCGCCAATCACCTGTAATTCCAACCTTTCTGCACCCCATTCCCCCCCGAAATTTCGCTGGCATTTCCCCCCAATTGCGTCGTTTGATTGGCGCCTTCGTTGTTGCCTTTTCGTCCTCATCGAGGGCCATCGTGACCGCCGCCGCTTACACCTGACCTCCCCCCCTCCTCGTCGTAACCCCACACAATTTGGACGGAACCCAGCGACCTTACCTCAGGCTGCCGCTTCCGCTGTGCATGCCCTTTTTTGGGGATGTTCATGATCGACGTGCATCTGCTGGACCCTGCCGACGACTGTTTGTCCTGGCTCGCAGCCCAGATCGACGCCCACGCCGGCGAATTGGGTTTGCTCCCCGACGACGGCAAATACCTCTTCATCGCCATGCTCAACCACGCCCACTTCAGCACCGACAGCCACCGCCCCTTGGTTGCCCAGGTGGATGGTGTCAACGCCGGACTGGCCCTGGTTTTTAAACCGCCGAAAAAGGGGGGAATTCACAAGCTGGCGGCGCTCTACGTGCTGCCGCAATACCGGGGGATGGGGGTGGGGGCATTGCTGCTGCAGCGGGCGCTGGGGTTGGGGAGCAAGTCGGAGCCGACCGTCGTCGCCGCGACCCCGGCGGCGGCGGCCTACTACCACAACCGGGGACTGATTGCCGACGCCATCTGCCCCGATGGCAGCATCAATATGGTGCAGCGCAAGCTCACCCCCAGGCAGACCGCTATTGGTTCATATGAGCTCTTCGCCACCGGTCGGCAGATCGTGGCGATGTGCCCCGAGGGGCAACGGGAGGGGTTGTGGCAGGCGGTGGGGAACGAGCTGGCGCGGTTTGCTTGGCCCGAGGTAGAGACGCCGCTGGCGGGGTAGGGGTTTGCGTGGGGGCGATTTGGGGTTACAAGGGGGTCGCTGGCGACGGTGCGCAACGATGGCGCGGGCAAACGCATTTTTTGCGGCGAATACCTGGTGGAGCTCTTCGCCGACGGCAGCCGCAGTAGACGTCGCCATGGGCAACGGCGAAACGGTGAGCCGATCGGTCTCGTTTGGACGCAGCATGTTTCCGCTCATCGAGGCGTTGGTGACGTAGGAGGAGGGACAACGCGATGATGGAGCGGATTGCAGCGTGGTGGAGAAGTCTGGAAAACCGACAGGTCAGCAAACTCTTGGGCGGGACCGCCTTGATCGTTGCCGTTGCCGTTGCCGTTGCCGTTGCCGTTACATGGTGCCGTGCCCGCGATGGAGATCCTTGCCGTGACATCGGCTTTTACACCAAAGCGGCCCTCAAGATCTTGCTCGCCATGTTGTGATGGGTGCCCTTTTTCAAGCACGACAAAAGTCCGATGGCGCGCCGTGGTTTCCCCTTCAAAGGGGACGACTGCAATCCCTCCCGCCCCCTCTTGTGCAACGGGGGGCGTTGTGAAGTCGTGATGTCGTCCCGCGTCTGGTCCTACCGTCTTTGAAGGAGCAAGGAGCCCCAATGACAACTTTCCCGAACAACCGCCCTTATCGAGTTTCAAGACTGCTCGGTATTGCGATGGGTTTGGCCGCAGCATCGTTGCCCGCCTGGGGCATGCCCATCGCGGGCTCCATCGATCACGGCCAGTTCCACGTCCTGTTGAGCTTTGACGAGGATGGTTTCGACACACCGCCTTCAACGGCATTGAACCTGACAGGGACCGCCTACCCCCTGTTTGCATCCGCCCCTCAAATCGTGGAACTCCCCCAACAACGGGATTCCGAAGACGATTTCACCGACGAACCGGTACGTATGGGTTTGACTGGAGACGAGCAAAGTTGGGATCGCGCTTTCTTCGTACTGCACGACGATCCGCAACACTGGCTCGGCAACGCTCCCAGCGAAACGGATGTGCGCAGTTTTTACCGTTTCTTTGCCCATGACCGCTGGGGGTCCAACTTCGTCCCTTCCTCGTTGCTCGATGCCCCGCTCGAAGAACTGGCTCCAGCGACCAACGTGACCGTTCTCTTCGCCACCGACGTCGACCACGACGGCCACAACGAATTGTGGATGACCTATCGGCTGATGTGGGGAGAGCTGGGGCGGATGGTTTGGGAGGCCGACGACAACGGTGCTTGGGTCAACCTCGCCAATCGGTGTTTCAACTGCGATTAACCCCGGCGGTTGTCCACAATATTTGACGTCCGTCCACAATCATGAACAATCCCCCCGCTCTTCTACCCCTACGGAGGCGGCGTGCAGACCTTTATCCAGACCATCAAACAGCTCCGGGCCGACCGGGGGCTCTCCTTGCGGGGGCTGGCCGAGGCGGCGGGGTTGTCGGCTTCGGCGCTGTCGCAGATTGAGGCGGGGCAGGTCTCCCCTTCGGTGGCGACCCTCGAAAAAATCGCCACCGCCCTGGGGGTTTCGATCACCGCCCTGTTTGCGGTGCCCGAAACCAGCGAGGGGCCGCGCATCGTCTCTTTGGCAGGGCAGCCAACCTACTCCCTGGGCGATGCGGTCCACTTCACCCCGCTGGGCCACAAAACCAGTCAAGCCACCTTCGAACCGGTCCATATCCGCCTCGATCCGGGGGGGAGTTTTTCCGACCGTCCCTACACCGTTTCAGAGGGTGAAGAGTTCGTCTGGGTGCGGCATGGCTCGGTGGTGCTGGTGCTGGACGACCACGAACACCGTATCGACGAGATGCACGGCGTCGCCTTCGATCCCGCCCGCCCCCACAACTGGATCAACCCCGGCGAGCAGCCGGTGGAGTTGATCCTGATCCGCCCCCGGCCCGCCCAACGGGGCGGGGAGGGGGGCAAATGAGCCTTTACGGGACCGGGATCCGTCGCGGCATGGCGGGGATGGACGCCAGATCTTGCCGGGGGGGGATTTCCAGCCTGTCGGCGGATGCGCTGCGTTTATCCACCCTACGACCCGTCCCCACCCATCCGACATCCCGCCTACAACCACCCCCCTCCCCAGCTCTGGGGCGGGGGGACAAAGCATCCCGACGATGACGCACCTCCAGCTTGCCCTGCTCGCCCTGGGACTCGCCCTGGGCAGCGCAATCCTGGCGCTGCTGCTGGCTGGATCGCGTCGCTGGCAGCGCCGCCTGAGCTTGACCCTCCTGATCGCCTCGGGATGTGCGGCGGTGTTGGGGGGGGTGGGGGGATTGCTGGCCCCCGAGCCGACCGCCATGACCCTGCCGCTGGGGCTCCCCTGGTTGCCGCTGCACCTGCGCCTTGATCCTTTGGGGGGGCTGTTCTTGGCGTTGGTGGGGGGACTGACGGCGTTCGTTGGGATCTACAGCCTGGGCTACATCCGCCACCTCGACCCCAGACGCCCCCGTACCCCGTTGCTGATCGCCACCGGCATCTTCGTCTTCGGCATGATGGGGGTGTGTCTGGCCGACGACATGCTCGCCTTCATGATCCTCTGGGAGCTGATGAGTGTGGCCTCGTACGTGCTGGTCGCCTTCGAGCACGAAGAAAAAACCAATCGCGACGCCGCCTTTTTGTACCTGCTGATCGCCCACGCCGGGGCCATTGCGATTCTGATCGCCTACGGCATCTTGGCCACCTTCGGCGGTGGGCTGACCTTCGACGCCATGCGGGCGGCGCAGCCTTCCTCCGTCTGGGCGGGGGCTGCCTTCCTGCTGGCGTTGCTCGGCTTTGGCGCCAAGGCGGGGCTGGCGCCGCTGCACGTCTGGCTCCCCGAGGCTCACCCCGCCGCCCCTGCACCGATCTCGGCGCTGATGAGCGGGGCGATGCTCAAGGTCGCCATTTTCGGCTTTTTGCGCTTCACCCTCGATTTGCTCGGGGTTGAGGCTATGGCCCCCTGGTGGGGGGCGGTGGTGGTGGCGTTGGGGTCGGGCTCGGCGCTGACCGGGGCGCTGCTGGCATTTCAGCAAAGCGACCTCAAGCGGCTGCTGGCGTGCAGCTCGATTGAAAACGTCGGCATCGTCTTCATCGGGCTGGGCTTAAGCCTGATTTTTCTGGGTTATCGCCTACCGGGGCTGGCGGCGTTGGCGCTGATCGCCGCCCTCTACCACAGCCTCAACCACGCCCTGTTCAAGTCGCTGCTCTTCATGGGGGCCGGGGCGGTGATTCACGGCACCGGACGGGCCAATCTGGAACACCTGGGGGGGCTGATCCGCTTCATGCCGATCACCGGGTTCTTCTTTTTGGTCGGTGCCATGGCGATCGCCGGACTCCCCCCGCTCAACGGTTTTGTCTCGGAGTGGCTGACCTTTCAAGCGGCGCTGCTTTCCCCCCAATTGCCCAACCATCTGTTCAACGCCCTGCTCCCCATTTCGGCCGCCATGCTCGCCCTGACCGGGGCGTTATCGGCGGCGATTATGGTCAAGGGGTACGGGATCGCCTTCCTCGGGGTGCCCCGCTCGGCGGCGGTCCACCACGCCCACGAACCGGGCTTTTGGATGCTGGCGGGGATGGCTCTCCCCGCCCTGGGCTGCCTGGTGCTCGGCATCCTGCCCACCGCCGTAATCCCCCTGCTCGACGCCATTCCCCAAGCGTTGCTCGGCCACGGCATTGCTGCCGAGGTGGGACACAACGGCTGGCTTTGGTTGACCCCGGTGGCGCCGGAGCGGGCCAGCTATTCGGGGGGGGCGGTGGCTTTGGGGCTGCTGCTGGCGGGGGGGATCGTCTGGCTGGCGCTGCGTCGCCGCGGCGGGGCGCCACGACGGGTCGAGATCTGGGATTGCGGTTTCCCCGGGATCACCTCGCGCATGACGATCACGGGGCTGGGGATGTCGCAGATGCTACGCCAGGTCTTCGACGCCTTTCATGCCGTCCCCAGCGAGGTGCGGCGCGGCGATCACGGCCACCGCAGCCTGCCGTCCGCCATGAAGGTTAAGGTGACGATCAAGGATCGCATCTGGGAGACCTTCTATCTCCCCATCGGGGAGCTGACCTTGTGGTTGGCCAAACATGTGGTGCGGCTGCAAACCGGGAAGGTCCACATCTATCTGACCTATTCGTTTGTGACGGTTTTGGTACTCATGGCGGTGGTGAGTCTATGAGCACTTGGCTCCGTCCTTTGCTTGAAACCCTGCTGCTGGCAGGTCTCGCTCCGCTCGCCACTGGCCTGCTGCGCTGGTTCAAGGCGCATCTGCAAAACCGGCAGGGTCCACCGCTGCTGCAACCCTACCGCGACCTGCTCAAGCTGCTGGCCAAGCAACCGCTGGTTCCCGAGCCGAGCTCCTGGATCTTCCGCGCCGCCCCCTACATCGGCTTTGCGGCGATTGTGGTGGCGGCCGCCATCGTGCCGGTGCTCTCGATCCCCTCGCCGCTCACCGCCCTGGGCGACGTCATTGTGCTGGCGGCGCTGTTCGCCCTGGCCCGGTTTTTCACGGCGCTGGCGGCGCTCGACACCGGCACCCCTTTCGGTGGCATGGGAGCCAGCCGCGAGATGAGCATCGCCTCTTTGGCGGAACCGGCCATGTTGATGGCCATTTTTGTACTGTCGCTGGCGGCCCACAGCACGAATCTGTCGGTGATGATCGATTCGACCCTCAACGCCGGGCTGGTGCTGCGCCCCTCGGTCGCTTTCGCCTTGATCGCCATGGTGCTGGTGGCGCTGGCCGAGACGGGGCGGCTGCCGGTCGACAACCCCGCCACCCACCTCGAACTGACCATGATCCACGAGGCGATGGTGCTCGAATACTCGGGAAGATATCTGGCGCTGATCGAGTGGGCACAGCAGATCAAGCTGCTGCTCTTCGTCACCCTGATCCTCAACCTCTTCGCCCCCTGGGGAATCGCCGACGCTGCCGGAGATTGGTGGATCGCCCTGGTCGCCTGGGTCTTGAAGGTCGTGGCGCTGCTCGGGCTGTTGGGGGTGCTGGAAACCACCGTGGCCAAGATGCGGATCTTCCGGGTGCCGGAATACCTGGGGGCCGCCTTCGCCATCGGGATGTTGGGGATGTTGACCCACTTCATTTTGGAGGTGGGGGTATGAGGGGGAAGACGGGGGTTCATCGAGGCATGGTGGATGCGCTGCGCTTATCCACCCTACATGGCCACCCCACCACCTGTGCCTGTGGGAGCGGACCGTCCGCTCACCCTGAGCCTGTCGAAGGGGCGCGAATGGCCGGGAGAAGGTCGCCCCAACCCTGCCCAACTCCCAACAACCCTGCTTCCCTTCGGCCACATGGTGGCCTGCCACAGGCGAACGCGGTGGTTGGGGGTCGGCGGGGGACGGCGCCGGTTTTCCCCCTCGCCCCCCTAGGGGGAGAGGGTCGGGGTGAGGGGGCCGCTGTGCGGGGGCCAGCGGGCCAAGCAACCGAAAGCTCCCGCGTGGGCCCTGTCTCAACACAACCAACCGCCCCTCTGCGACCCCCCCTCACCCTAACCTACGCTCACCCTGAGCCTGTCGAAGGGTCCCCCCAAGCGGGGCGAGGGGACGAGGGCCGCCCCGAAACCCATGCGCTCCCCCCGAAGGCGTCATTCCAGGGGCGCGCAGGGGAGCCCCGGAATGACGCCGTGAGGGGTCGTTGGGTCGATAAGCGCAGCGCCTCCACCTCCCTCTTCCCCCCCGAGCCCCGCCCATGAATGATCTGGCCACCCAAGCGATCAGCGTTCTGGCGGCCTTGGTGCTGCTGATCGCCTTCGGCCTGCTCGCCCAGCGCCGCATGCTCGGGCTGCTACGCCTCTACGCCTTGCAGGGCGTGGTGTTGGCGGGGGCGGCGGGGTTGGTGGGGTATGTTTCGGGCAGCCACGAGCTGTATCTCTCGGCCCTGCTCACCCTGCTTTTAAAAGGGATCGTGCTGCCCGCTTGGTTGTGGAGGATCATCGTACGGCTGCATGTCGAGCGTGAGGTCGAAACCCTGGTCAACATCCCCGCCACCCTGCTGATCGGCACCGGGCTGGTCATCTTCAGCTACTTCGTCGCCGCCCCGGTCAGCGAGCTTTCGACCCTGGTCACCCGCAACACCCTGGCGATTGCCCTGTCGGGGGTGCTGCTGGGGATGCTCATGATGATCACCCGCAAGAAGGCGATCACCCAGGTCATCGGCTTTTTGGCCATGGAAAACGCCCTGTTCTTCGCCGCCACCGCCGCCACCTACGGCATGCCGATGATCGTCGAACTCGGGGTCGCCTTCGACGTACTGATGGCCGCCATTATCTTCGGCATCTTTTTCTTTCAGATCAGCACCACCTTCGAATCGCTCGATCTCGACAAACTCACCCACCTGCGCGAAGAGGGGGATTCGGAGTGAGCCCCCCCATGAATCCCCAAACCGCTTTCGACCTGCTGCTGGGCGCCCCCCTCTTCGGCGCCGCGCTGCTGGCCTTCATCGGCCATAGCCACCGGGCCGCCGTGGTCAATATTTTGATCGCCGCCCTCACCCTGGCCGGGGCGGTGGTGCTCGCGCTCGACGTTCTAGGGTCGGGGCCGCGCACCCTGTACGGGCAGGCCTTCTTCCTTGATTCGTTCAATACCTTTTTGGTGGTTCTGACCGCCTTCGTCGCCACCACCACGGCGCTGTTCTCCCGCCCCTACATGGCCTTCGAGGCGCGCCACCGGGGGCTCCCTTCGCGGCGGATGCGGCTCTATCACGCCATGGTGCAGCTTTTTATTTTTGGGATGTTGCTGGCGCTGACCACCAACAACTTGGGGGTGATGTGGGTGGCGCTGGAGCTCGCCACCATGGCGACGGTGCTGCTGGTGTCGCTCTACCGCACCCCCGATTCCATCGAGGCGGCCTGGAAGTACTTCATTCTCTGCGGCGTCGGGATCGCCCAGGCCCTCTTCGGCACCGTGCTGATTTTCTTTGCCGCTACCCAGGTGCTGGGGCACGGCAACGAGGCGCTGACCTGGACCGCCCTTTATGCCCACGCCGACGACCTGGAGCCGGTGGTGATGGGGCTGGCGTTCGCTTTTTTGATGGTCGGCTACGGCACCAAGGTGGGGTTGGTGCCGCTGCACGCCTGGCTGCCCGACGCCCACTCCGAGGGGCCGACCCCGGTCTCGGCGGTGCTGTCGGGGCTGCTGCTCAACGTCGCCCTCTACGCCCTGGTGCGCTGCAAGGTGCTGGTGGAGGGGGCGACCGGATCGACCCTGCCGGGGACGATCATGATCGGTTTCGGATTGACCTCGTTTTTGGTCGCCGCCTTCTTTTTGCACAAACAGCGCGACATCAAGCGGATGTACGCCTATTCGTCGGTGGAGCACATGGGGCTGATGACCCTGGCCTTCGGCATCGGCACCCACCTGGCGACCGTGGCGGGGCTGCTGCACATGACGGTGCACTCGCTGGTGAAATCGGGGATTTTCTTTACCGTCGGCCACGCCGCCCAGGCGATGGGCAGTCAGGCGATGCCCAAAATCCGGGGGTTGATCCGCCACTCGCCGGGGATCGGTTGGGGGCTGCTCATCGGCACCCTGGCGATTGCCGGATTCCCCCCCTTCGGGCTCTTCGTCAGCGAACTGCTGCTGCTCACCGCCACGGTGCAGAGTCACCCCTGGATCACCGTGCCGCTGTTGTTCGGCCTGGTGATCGCTTTCGCCGGACTCTTTCGCCACCTGCAACCGATGGTCTTCGGCAATCCCCCCCCCACGGCGATCAAGGTGAAGGTCGATTTCACCCCGGTGATCCTGCACCTGACCTTGGCGCTGCTGCTGGGATTGATGCTGCCCAACTTCCTTTCGGATTGGTTCGAAACCGCCTCGAATTTGCTGACGCCGGGGGGGGGCTGATGTTGGGCAACCACTGCGGAGCAAATCCAAGGGACGGGGGTTTAGCCGCCAATTCGCGGACAGAAGTCCGCTCCCACAACCAAAAGCGACCTTCCGAGCTAGCCTGTGGGAGGCGACTTATGTGGCCGAACGGAAGGGGCGCAGGCGGTGGATGCGCTACGCTTATCCACCCTACTCCTCCCCGGAATGACGCCTCTCCATGGGAAAAGGGGGTGCGCGTATGACCCGGTCCACCCTCATCCGCGCCCTGCGCGCCCAAGGGATCGACGTCGTTGAAGAGGCGGGCGGTCTGGTTTGTCTGCCCTTGGCGCAATGGCTGGCGAGCGCCTTGATTGCCAAAAACGAGGGGTGTCGTCTGGTCGATCTTTGGGCGATGGACGACGCCGCCCTGGGGGGCACCTTCTCGGTGGTCGCCGCCTTCGCCCTGTCCCGTCGCCCCCCAGTGGTGCTGTGTGCGACCCTACCCGAGGGGGTGGAACGTTTTCCCTCCCTGACGCCGACCTTCCCCAGCGCCGCCCGGCTGGAGCGGGCAATCCGCGATTTGCTGGGGCTCATCCCCGAGGGGCATCCAGACACCCGCCCCTGGCTGCTCCATGTCGCCCCAGGCCACCCGGAGCGTTTTCATCCCCTGCGCTGCGACGCCGCCGCCGACGCCCTGCCCCCCCTGATATCGCAGCGTTACCCCTTTTTGCGGGTCGAGGGGGAGGGGGTACACGAGATTCCGGTGGGGCCGGTCCACGCCGGGGTGATCGAGCCGGGCCACTTTCGGTTTCAGGTCATCGGCGAGGAGATCCTCAATTTAGAGGAGCGCTTCGGCTATCTGCACCGGGGGATCGAAAAGCGGATGGTGGGGCTGACCCCGGTCCAGGGGGTCAAGCTGGCGACCCGGCAAAGCGGCGACGCCGCCGTCGGCATGGGCTGGGCTTTTTGTCGTGCGGTCGAAAAAGCGCTCGCGGTCGAGATCCCCCCTGCCGCCGTCTGGAGTCGCGCCCTGCTCGCCGAACGGGAGCGGATCGCCAATCACGTCGGCGACATCGGGGCGATTTGCAACGATGTCGCTTTTTCGTTCATGCACATGCAGACCCTCAAACTGCGCGAAGAGATGGCGCGGCTACACCTGGAGATCTTCGGCCATCGTCTGCTCTTCGATCAGGTCATCCCAGGCGGGGTGACGCGGGTGCCAGATGCGACCCAGCGGCAGCGGTTGGTCGAGCAAACCCAGGCGGTCGCCGCCACCATGGAGCAGCTACGCATCCTGATGGACGACACCCCATCGCTACTCACCCGGCTCGACGGCTCGGGGGTGGTCGATTCCGAAACGGCCCAAAGCCTGGGGATGTTGGGCTACGCCGGGCGCGCCTCGGGGGTCGATGCCGACAGCCGCATCGCGGTCGCCTACGCCCCCTACCACCTGCACGCCCCCGAGGGGTTGGTGCTGCACAAGGGGGATGTGGCGGCCAGGGTGGCGATCCGCTTCGAAGAGATTGCCCAAAGCGCCCGGCTGATCGCGGCGCTGGTGGCCGATTTTCCGGTGGAGGAGGGTGCTGCGGTGGAATTACCTCAGGCTGAGTCGGGGATGCAGGGGTTTGCTTTGATCGAGGGGTGGCGCGGCGAAATCGCCGCCTTCGTGCGCTTCGGAGCGGGAGGACGGATCGACCGGGCCCGACTGCGCGATCCCTCCTGGTTCAACTGGCCGGGGCTGGAGCTGGCGGTGTTGGGGGTGCCGGTGCCCGATTTCCCGCTATGCAACAAGTCGTTCAACTGTGCCTATGCGGGGCATGACGGGTGAGGGGTTGGGTGACCGGGACTGGGGGTTGAGTTTTTTGTGGGAGCGGACTTCTGTCCGCGAATGAGGGGGCAAGATGGGTTCAAAAACCTCAGCCGGTTCGGGATGCCCCCCTCCAATCCCACCAACAGATGGAACAACTCAGCGGTCGCTTTGGCCACCACAGGCAAGGGTTGCGGCCCCGAGACAACCGCAAACAGGGGAGGCTCCCATGATCAAACTCCTACGCACCATCGCCCGCACCGGCACCCTGACCGAACCGCCGCCCCCCGGAGCCAGCGACATCGAGCGCCTCGGCCCTCAAATCGCCGCAATGATCCAAAAGCGGTTCAAAGGCTCGCTGGCCATCCGTCAGGTCGATGCCGGCTCCTGCTCGGCCTGCGAGCTGGAGATCCACGCCTTGGGGAATCCCTACTACGACATCAGCCGCTTCGGCCTGCACTTCGTCGCCTCCCCACGCCACGCCGACGTGCTTTTGGTGACCGGCCCGGTCACCACCCAGATGAGCGAGGCGTTACGCCGCACCTACGCCGCGACCCCCGACCCCAAATGGGTGATCGCCAGCGGCGACTGCGCCGACCACTGCGGCCTCTTCGGCGAGGACAACTACGCGGTGGCGGGAAGGGTGAGCGAGATCGTGCCGGTCGACCTGGTCATCAAGGGTTGCCCTCCGGCGCCGGTCGATTTGATGCGGGGATTGCTGCAACTGCTGGAGGGCGATTAAGGCAGCTTCATGCGCAGAAAAGAGCCATGTTGGCAAGGCTACGTTGTGAGGTTGCCCGATGGCGGGTCGTTTGCGCCCGTCTTGTTTTACCGCTCGCTGTTTTCTTGCTCCTTCAAAAACCTCGCGACTTGATCCAGAGCCTCCTCAAGTCGGGGGTTTTCGGCGGTGGTCAACACATGGGGCACCTTCGATTCGGCGGGGAACCAGTGGATCAGCCGCTGCTTCGAGGCGACCGAGCGCAGCACCACCTCGCTCGATTCGGGGTCGATGGTCCCGTCGTCCCGCGATTGCATCACCAGGATCGGCTGTTTGATCTGCCCCAATACCTCCCGCACCGCCTTTTGAAAGTCGTTGAGCTGGGCAATCGCTTTAAGGGGGCGTCGTTCGTAGTAAAACGGTTTTTCCTCTTCCGTCAGGGGGCGGACATCCTCCTCTTTGAGCCAAGAGACGTAGTTGGCCAGCCAGGCGGTTTTGGAGCGGTGGATCAACGCGGGGGAGAGGGCGGCGATGGCTCGGAATTGCGCCGGTTGGGTCGCCGCCTCGTACAAAACCGCCAGCCCCCCGGTCGAAAGCCCCACCCCGTAAACCCGGTCGCAGGCGCTGTGCAGCGCGGTGGCGGCGGCGTCGACCACCTCCACCCACTCGGGCCAAGTGCAGGCTTTTAAATCCTCGGGGGAGGTGCCGTGGCCCGGCAGCCGCACCCCGTAGACGGTGAACCCCTCCTGGACCAACCGCGCCCCGAGCAGCCGCATCTCCCAGGGGGATCCGGTAAAACCGTGGGCCAGTACCACCCCGGCGCCGTTGGGGTGATCGGGAATCAGCAGAAACGGGGCGCCGTGTTCGTTGCGCGGTTTCTGAGGGCCGACCCCGCCTTGGTAGGCGGCCAGATCGGCGGCAAACAGAGCGTTCAGCGGCGCCTGGGGTTGCATCGCCTCATCCCCCTGGGCGGAGCCGACAATCAGGCTCAGCAGCAGTACCCATCCCACCAGCCAACGATTCATCGCGAACCTCTTCATCCCACAAAACAGGGGTTTTCAAAAACCGCGCGGCTTCGCAGAAGCGTTGCGCCGCATGTTTTTGCCGTGCCCTCAGAATTCGATCCCTTTGCAGGCCTTCAACCCCGCATCGAAGCCGTGTTGGGTTTTCTCAAGGGTGGTGACCGTATCGGCCACCGCCAGCAGCGCCTCGGGCAGCGGTTTGTGGCCGCCGGTCAGAATCAGGTGCTGCCCCGCCGGTTTTTCTTGGTTGACGAAGGCGGCGATCTCTTCCGGGGTGATCCAACCGTATTCGACGGCGTAGAGGATCTCGTCGCAGACCACCAGATCGAAGCCTCCCTCCCGCGACTTTTCTTGGCAGAAGCGCCAAGCCTTGCGGGCGGTGGCTTGGTCGTGGGCGGGGTTGCGGGTCTCCCAGGTGAAGCCGTCGCCCAGAGCGTGCCATTCGATGGTGTCGAAGCGCTGCGCCGCCTGTTGTTCTCCGGTCTTCCATCGCCCTTTAATGAACTGCACGACGCAGACCTTCATGCCCCAGCCGGCGGCCCGAAAAACCATGCCGAAGGCGGAGGAGGATTTGCCCTTGCCGGGGCCAGTGATGGCCAAAACGCGACCGGAGGTGAGGGTCATGGGCGACTCCGAACGGTGGTGGTGGGGGCGTGAGGCCGGTCCACTTACGAAAAACGGTCAACGGGAGGTAGGGTGGATAAGCGTAGCGCATCCACCACGACGCCGGGGCAAGAACCCATCACCGAGCCAACCGGCGCAGCACCACCCCATCCAAACCTGGATCGAAGCCCAGCGGTGCACACACCCGAATCGTCAGTCCCGGATGGGTGGCCTTGGCCGACTCTAGTTGGGTCGGGATGTCCCGCTGCACATGGCCGCCGCTGGCCAAAAACAGGGGCACCGCGTCGATGGTGGTGGCCCCCTCGGCGACCACCTCCGCCACCGCCTCTTCAATGCTCGGCGACTCGCATTGCAAGAAGGCAACCCCGACCGGGCGACCGGTCCGTTGCCGCAACCGCGCCGCCATCGCCTGAATCCCGTCGCTCGCCCCCAGGTTGGGGGAGCCGTGGGCGATGAGGAGGATGGCGTCCGACTCGGTCGCCGGGGTGGGGTGGAACCAGTTCAGCTCTTCGTGCAGGGCGGCGACCGGGCCGATCACCACCAGCGCCGGGGGGCGTAGACCCGCCTGCTCAACCTGCTGCGCGATGGTCCCTAGGGTGCCGATCAGCACCTGCTGATCGGGCAGGGTGGCGTTGCGGATCACCGCCACCGGGGTGGTGGGATCCTTGCCGCTGGCGATCATCTTCTCGGTCAGCCCGCTCAACCGCCGCACCCCCATGAAGACCACCAGGGTTTCGAAGGTTTTGCCCACCGAACCCCAATCGATGGCGGGATAGAAACGGTCGGGGGCCTCGTGGCCGGTGAGCAGCCCGGCGGCGGCGGCGTGGTCGCGGTGGGTGAGCGGAATTCCGGCGTAGGCCGGTCCGGCGATGCCGCTGCTGATGCCGGGCACCACGGTGAAGTCGATGCCGCTTTCCCGCAGCGCCTGCGCCTCCTCCCCCCCCCGCCCAAAGACGAAGGGATCGCCCCCTTTCAGCCGCACCACGCAGCGGTGGGTTTCGGCCAGCTGCACCAGGAGGATTTCGATTTTTTCCTGGCTTAAGGTGTGGGTCCCCTCGTGTTTGCCGACGTAAATCCGCTCGGCGCCAGGGTGGACCATCGCCATCACCCCGTCGGAAACCAGGGCGTCGTAGACGACCACGTCGGCCTCGGCCAACAGTTGGGCGGCGCGCAGGGTGAGCAGGCCGGGATCGCCGGGACCGGCGCCGACCAGGTGGACCGTGCCGGGGAGGGTCATTCCGGCCCCTTTTCGAGGGCCGTTAGCCAGCGTTCCAGCAGCTCGGCGTGGCTGGCCAGACGACCGTGGATGCTGGCGGCCAAGGGGGCGTTGTAGGTGTGGGCGGTCAGATTGCGGTCGTCGATCATCGCCATGGCGGCCCGGGCGTCGACCTCGTCGAGTAGCCCGTTTTGGGCGCAGGCCCGGACCACCGGCTTGGGGCTGGCCAGCTCGACCCCATAGCGGCGCGATAGGGTTAGCTGGGCCGTCTTCCAGAGTGCCTCGACGGTGTATTCGAAGCGCTGAATTGCGGCGTCGCGCTCGACTAGGGTGGGGCGTTCCAGGCCGGTCAGCTCTTGCAACGAGGTCAGTGCCTGACGAGCCTGGTTCAGGCGCTGGGTCAGTCGTTCCATGGGATCCCCTCCTGTTCGATGGATGCGCGTAAGGCGTCGTCCGCTTCGTTCCAATCGATTAAATCGACCTCGATCAGCAGGTTGCTTTGCGTCAGCGCTTCACGCAGTTCCGCCAGCAGACCGGGGGGAAGCGGTTGTTTGGGGCGGATGGCCACGTCCACATCGGAAAAACGGCGCGCCGTCCCCCGTGCCCGGGAGCCGAACAGCACCAGATCGGCCATTGCGGGGGGAAGGTGGGTGCGGATGAGGCGGTGGGCCAGGGTGATATCGGAATCGGCGGCGATCATGGATGGGTGCCTTGGTAGCGGTAATCGGGCAAAACCAGGGGGCCATCTTCCCCCCGGAGCGACTGCAACGAAACCCCAAAGAGCCCCTGCAACGTTTGGGGATTCATCATCTCTTTCCCCCCCTCGATCAAACGGCCGTCGCCCGGCAGCAGCCAAAAAACATCACCCAGCACCACCGCTTGATGTAGGTCGTGCAGGGCGGCGATCACCGTTTTGCCTCGGGCGGCGGCGTCGCGGGCCAGGTGCAGCCACTGGGCTTGGTGCTTGAGGTCGAGGTGGGCGGTCGGTTCGTCGCACAGCCACAGATCGCCGTCGTGGACGCGCTGCGCCGCCAGCTCCACCCGCTGCCGCTCCCCCCCCGACAGCGACTCCAAAGGTCGGCCCGCCAGGGGTTCCAGGTCGAGCCATTCCAGCGCCTGGGTCACCCGGTCGCGGTCGTCATTGCAGAAGGGGCTGAAGGGGGAGGTGAAGGGGGCGCGGGCGAGCAACAGCCGGGCGTGGACCGTCAAGCCAAAGCCGTCGGGGGGGCGTTGCCCCAGCCAGGCGGTGGTTTGGGCGCGGGCGGTGCGGCTGAGCGATGTGAGCGGTTGCTCCCCCCAGAGCGCCTGCCCCGAAACGATGGGGTGTAGCCCCGCCAAGGCGGCGAGCAGGGTCGATTTGCCCGCGCCGTTGGGGCCGAGCAGCACCGTCACCCGACCCGGCGCGGCCAGGGCGTTGGCACCGCTCAGAATGGGGCGGCCCCCTTGATTCAGGGTGAGATGGTCCAGGCGTAGGATCATGGATCGAGACAACCTGTAGGAGCGCCGTCCCCGGCGCGATCGTCGGGGTGAGCGGCGAGGGATGGCAGCGCGCCAAGGGTGGTGCTCCCACCACTGCGTTGGATCATCTGGGGTAGGTCTTGCCTCATTCCACCCCCCCCTTACGCGCCAAGAGCCACAAAAACACCGGCACCCCGATCAGCGCCGTCACCGCCGAGACCGGCAGTTCGGCGGGGGCGAGCAGGGTGCGGGCGGCGGTGTCGGCGGCGACCAAAAAGCCCCCCCCGGCCAGCGCCGTCAGCGGCAGCAGCCTTAAGTGCCCCGCCCCGACAACCAACCGTACCGCATGGGGAACCACCAGCCCCACAAAGCCGATGGGGCCGCAGGCGGCGACCGCCACGGCGGTGATGAGGGATGCCGCCGCCACCAACCCCTGGCGCACCAAGTGGACCGGTACCCCCAGACTTTGGGCCGTCGCCTCGCCGAGCAGCAGCAGATCGAGGGTGCGGGCGAGCAACAAACCCAACACCAATGCTCCGCCCCAAGCAGCTAAAAGAGAGGCGGTCGGCATGTCGCTCTGGGCCAGGCTCCCCATCAACCAGTGCATCGCCGGTCCCAACCGTCCCTCGGGCAGCGCCGCCAGCACCAGGGTGGTCAACGCCCCCCAAAAGGCGGCCAGCACCACCCCCGCCAGCAACATGCGCTCCCGACTGTGGCGGGCGAAAAGGAAGATCGCCAGCGTTCCGGCCCAGGCGCCGAGGAAGGCGCCGATCCACACCCCCCCCGGCAGGGCGGGAAAAAACCCCAGGGTGAACACCGCCCCGAAGGCGCCCCCACCGGCGGTGCCGAGCACGAAGGGTTCGGCCAGCGGATTGCCGAGCAGCACCTGAAACCAGGCCCCCGCCAGCGCCAGACAGCCGCCGATGGCGAAGGCGGCCAGCATCCGGGGCAGGCGGATTTCCCAGAGCACCAGCGCCGTGGTACCGGAGGCGTCGCCCCATTGGGAGGGTCCGATCCACACCGGCCCGGCGGCGACCCCAAGGGTGAGGATGGCGAGCAGGGCGAAGCCGCCGAGGAGCAGGGGGATCGGTTTCATAAGTGAAGGTCGCAGTTGCGGGAGCGGGCCGGGGTGGGGGGGGTATGGCGGAGCGACCGCGCCGCCCCGCACGCGGATGGAGCTGCGCACCCACCGCCAAGGATGGTGCGGCGTCGTAGGGCGGATAAGCGCAGCGCATCCACCTTCCCCCCCGGCACAGGCAAGCCCATCACGGCGCCCCCCCAAACTGCCCCGGATGCAGCATCTTGGCCAGCAACGCCGCCCCTTCGATCAGCCGGGGGCCGGGGCGGTGGATCAGATCGGGGTCGATCAAAAACAGCCGCCCGTCCCGCACGGCGGGTAGGTCGGTGTAGCGCCGCCAGGGGGTGAGGAAGCTGGGATCGGGTTGCTCCATGCTCGAAACCACAATCACCTCGGGGGCGCGCAGCAGCACCGTTTCGAGGGAAACCTGGGGGGAGCGGACCGGGCTGTCGGCCAGGATGTTGCGCCCGCGCAAGCCCTCGATCATCTGGGCGATGAAGGAGCCTTGCCCCACCGAGATCAGCGGGTCGTTCCAGACCTGATAGAAGACCGAAACCTCGGGGGTGGCGGCGACCTGCTCGGTCAGCGCCTGCCAGCGGGCCAGCAGCCGATGGCTCAGATTGCGTCCCTCGTCCAGATGGCCGGTCAGCCCCCCCAATCGGGCCGGTTCCATCCACACCGCATCGAGGCTGTCGGGGTTGGAGGCGACCACCTCAATCCCCAGCGCTTGCAGTTTGCGGGCGGTGGGTTGGTTGAGATCCCAGACGATGACCAGGGTGGGATCGAGCCGCAGCACCGCCTCGACGTGGGGCCCGTCGTACCCCCCCACCTGGGGCAGCCGGGTCGCCGCCTCGGGAAAGTCGGAGTGATTGCCAACCCCGACCAATTCGCTGCCGACGCCGATGGCGTAGAGGATTTCGACCGCGTGGGGGGGGATGGCGACGATGCGCCCGGCGGCGGGAGAGAGAGAGGGGAGCAGCAGGCACAAAAGGCACGAAAGTATTTGTAGGAGCGCCGCCCCCGGCGCGATTGCCCCTCCTGGCGAGATAAACTGTTCAGGCAATCGCGCCGAGACGGCGCTCCCACAAAATGAGACGGCGCTTCCACCAAGCGCTCCCACCGTTTCCCCCATGGGCCCATGTCGCCTCATCCCGCCCCCTCCAACAGCACCACGGTCAGCAGCAGCCCCACCTCGACGATTTCAACCCCCGCCCCCAGGGCGTCGCCGCTCATGCCGCCCAGGCGGCGGTGGAGGAAGATCCACCAGGCGACCAGCCACAACGGGGCCAGCAGCAGCGCCGGGGCGAGCAGCAGCGACAGCAGCAGCAGCGCACCGAGCCAGCCAAAGAGGGTCGCCCCGGCGATCTCCCAGCCGAAGCGCTCCCCGCTGCCGCTTGCCAGCGGCGGCAACACCTTGGCCCACACCATCGCCCCCAGCCGCCCCCAGGCGGGGATGAGCAGCAGCGGTCCGATCCAGCCCCCCCCCATCCCGGCCCCCAGCGCCAGCAGCATCAAGAGGATCAGCTTGGCGACCACCACCAACACCAAAGCCAGAACCCCGAAGCTGCCAACGTGGGGATCGCGCATCACCGCGAGCAGGCGCTGCGGATCACGATGGGCCGCCCCCAAGCCGTCGGCCAGGTCGGCCAATCCGTCGGCGTGTAACCCCCCGGTGAGCAAGATCCAAGCTCCGACCCCCAAAAGGGCGGCGAGCCAGGGGTCGACGCTTAACCCGAGCCCGACCGCAACGGCCAGCAATCCCCCCAGGATGATCCCGACCAGGGGGAACCAGCGGGCGGCGCGGGGTAGCTCCTCGGGCTTGAAGTCCTTCAGCGCCGGGACCGGAATGCGGGTGAGAAAGCCCAGGGCGAGGATCAGTCCACGCATGGGGCGGGCTCCCGGTTATGAAAAAGCAGGTAGCCACGCCCCGATTCGGGATGCAGCGCCACCCGACTCCATCCGGCGTAGGGGATCATCAGGGTGTTGACCTGCGACAGGGGCAGGCCGAGCACGTGGGCCAGCACCACCCGCAGCACCCCCCCGTGGGCGATGAGCAGGCGATGATCGCCCTGGTCGCAGGCCAGCCAGTCTTGCCAACCGGCCACCACCCGGTTGCCAAAGTCGAGCAGCGGCTCCCCCCGGGCGGGGGTGTAGGCGGTCGGGTCGGCTTGAAAACGGGCCAGCCCCTCGGGATCGAAGGTTTGGATCTGCTCAAAGGTCAGCCCGTCCCAGGCGCCGAAGTCGATCTCGGCGAAGGCGCCATCCAGGTGCAGGGGCAGGTTGCGCCGTGCGGCCAGGTCGGTGGCGAAGTCGGCGCAGCGGATCAGGGGGGAGGCTGCCAGGGCGGTCAGTTCAGCCGCTTGCAGCGCGTGGGCCACCCAGTCCATCTGCCTACGCCCCTCGTCCGATAGGGGGGGATCGACGCGGCCTCGGAAGACCCGTTCGGGTCCGGCGACGGCGCCGTGGCGCAGCAGGTCGATGGTGAGCAGGTCGGTCATAGGGTTGGCTGCGCTCTTCGCTGGAAGGCCGGATTATGGTTGGAAACGGCGTGGATGAGGGGTCGGAACTTGTAGGAGCGCCGCCTCGGCGCGATGCGTTGGGGCAAAGCCGACCGAAAGACCGATCGCGCCGAGGCGGCGCTCCTACAAATTGTTTTGAGAAAACCGTTCATCCCGAGCTTGTCGAAGGATGGGGCTTTTTGGCAAGGAGGTCCCCCTTCACGGGCGCTGGTTCGCCCCTTCGCCCAAGACCGAGAAGAACCTAGGCAAGCGTTGATTGAAGCAGCGCTTCCGAGCATCCCAAGGATGGGCCGCCAAAATCCAGGATAAGTAGGAGGCGACCCCGTCGCCGAAGCTCTTCTGCCTGTCGTAGGAGGCGACCCCGTCGCCGAAGCTCTTCTCAAGGCAGGATGCCTTTCGTCGGCGCTTCCCTAAAAGGTGGCTATGCCACCCCCCCGCTCACCCCCGCCTGGGCAAAGGTCGCCATCCCGGCGTGCAGCGCCACCGCCTCTTGCAGCAGGGGCAGGCAGATTGCCGCGCCGCTCCCCTCCCCAAGCCGCATTTGCAAATCGACCAGGGGATCGAGCCCCAGGGCGCGCAGCGCCAGGCGGTGGCCGGTCTCTTGGCTGGCGTGGGAGGCGAGCCACCAGATCTCCGCCCCCGGCTCGATGGCATGGGCGACCAGCGCCGCCGCCGCCGCAATGAATCCATCGATCAGGCAGGGGACGCCGCGGGCCGCCCCCTCAAGATAAAACCCCGCCATGGCGGCGATTTCGAGCCCGCCGAGTTGGGCGAGCCAGTCGATCCCGTCGGCGGGTTGGGTCGCCTTGGCGCGGGCCAATCCCCGTTGGACCGCATCGCGCTTGCGCGCCAGCCCCGCGTCGTCGACCCCGGTCCCCCGCCCCACCACATCCTCGGGATCGGCCAGCGCCAGGGCGCAGATCAAACAGGCCGACGCGGTGGTGTTGCCGATCCCCATGTCGCCCGCGATCAGCAGGTTGGCGCCGTTGTGGATGGCCGATTGTGCTTGGGCGCGCCCCACCTGAAGCGCCGCTTCGACCTGCTGGCGGCTCATGGCGGGCCCCTGGGTCAGATCGGCGCTCCCCGGCGCCACCTTGGCCTGCACCACCCCCGCCACCTGAGACAGATCGCCCGCGACCCCGACATCGACCACCGCCAGGGGGGCGTTCCAGAGGCGGGCGAGGACCGAAATCGCCGCCCCCCCCCGGGCGAAGTTCTTCACCATCTCACCGGTCACCACCGAGGGGAAGACGGAGACCCCTTGGGCGCAGACGCCGTGATCGCCCGCAAAGACGGTAATGGCCGGTTTTAGGGGATCGGGGATCGCCTTGCCTTGACGGGCGGCGAGCCACACCGCGATCTGTTCCAGGCGGCCCAAAGCGCCGGGGGGTTTGGTGAGCTGGGCTTGGTGGGCCAGGGCCGCTTGTTCGGCTTCGGGATGAAGGGGGGCGATGGGCATGGGGGCTCCGGTTTGGGATGAGGTTTTTTAAAAACTTGTTGGAGCGCCGTCTCGGCGCGATTCGTTATGGCAAGGACGACCGCAGAACCCATCGCGCCGAGGACGGCGCACATACAGACGTCCGGGGCCGACGGGTAGACCCCTCACCCTAACCCTCTCCCCGGTTTCGGGGAGAGGGGACTTGGGAGCAATGGTGTGTGGTTGGGCCGCTGGGCTCGCCGAAGCGACGTCGGGGACGACTCCCACAAGGTTGCGTGTAGGAGCGCCGCCTCGGCGCGATGCGTTGGGCCGAGGCCGACCCAAAACCCAATCGCGCCGGGGCGGCGCTCCTACCTCCGCGATGAACGGCACGGCACGGGACGGGGCGTAGGAGCCTGGTCTCCGGGCGAAGCCTGTTTAACCCTTCAACCGCCGCCACCCCACCGGTGTTTTTTTGGCGCCGCTGGGCTCGCCGAAGCGACGTCGGGGACGACACACACAAGGTTGCTTGTAGGAGCGCCGCCTCGGCGCGATGAGTTGGGCCGAGGCCGACCCAAAACCCAATCGCGCCGAGGCGGCGCTCCGACCTCCGCGATGAACGGACCGAGCCCGGTCTCCGGCAAAGCCTGTTTAACCCTTCAACCGCAGCGGCAACCCCGCCGCCACCAGCACCACCTGGTCGGCCACCTGAGCGATGCGCTGGTGCAGCCGCCCCACCTCGTCGCGGTAGCGGCGCGATTCGGGCGATTCGGGAACCAGTCCCATCCCGACCTCGTTGCCAACCAGCAGAATCTGGCCGGGCAGCTCGGGGAGTAGGGCGATCAGGTCGCTGGCCGCCTGCTCGACCGGGACCCCTGCAAACATCAGGTTGCTCACCCACAGCCCCAGGCAATCGACGATCACGGCCCCCTCGGGGGCGGCGTGGGTTTGCAGCGTCCGGGGCAGGGCCCACGGCTCCTCCACCGTCCGCCACCCCTCGGGCCGCTCGCTGCGGTGGCGGTCGATGCGGGCGTTCCACTCCTCGTCCCCCTCGATGCGGGGGGCGGTGGCGATCAGCACCACCGGGCCGCCGTGCGCCTCGGCCAGACGCTGGGCATGGCCGCTTTTGCCGGAGCGGGCGCCGCCCAAAATCAAGGTGATGGGCATGACAAAGCCTCCTCAAGGCGGCGCCAACCGGCCTCGGAACCGGGAATCCCCAACCGCACCCACCCCTGAAGCTGCGGCCATTCGGGGAAGGTGCGCACCAGAATCCGGGCCGAGGCAAAATCGGGCATGACGGGGGGGCGACCCAGTACAAAACCGGCTGCGGAGGGGTGGAGCCGCCAGCCGTGGTTGTGCAACAGCCCGGTCAGACGGCGGGCAAGCACCGCCACCACCTCGTCGCGCCCCTCCCATTCGGGCAGCAATTGGGGGAGCAGATGCAGGGCCGGAGTCGGGGCGGGCCAGGGGGGGAGCCAGGGGTCGATCCGCTTGAGGCTGCTCGGCTCGGCCACCAGATACCCGAGGCGCAAACCGGGGATGGCGAAGGTTTTGGTCAGCGACCCCAGTCGGATCACCCCCGGCAGCACCCCCAAGGTACGGCGACGGGCCAGCGGCATGTAGGACTCGTCGAGCACCCCGGTCCGCCCTTCGGGAAAGGGGGCGGTGCGTCCGCAGGGGTTGTGGGGATCGCTCCACCATAGGGCGCTGGCCGACGGGGGAGGGGCGCTCCAAGGGAAGGGACGCACCCGCACCCCGGCCCGCTGGGCGCAGCGGATCGGCTCGCGAAAGGTCGGCACGGCGATGGCCAGCGAGCGCCACTTGAGCGCCTGGGGCAAAACCTCGATGGCCCCCTGCGCCCCGGCGACGATCCGCACCGCCTCGACCGGCACCCCCAGGGTTTGCGCCAGGGCGGTGCTGGCCGGTTCCCCGGCGGGGTCGGGGTAGCGAGCCACCAGATGGGCGTGGGCCTCCAGCCAGCCCCCCAGCCAGTCCGGCGGGCCGTCGGGATGGAGGCCGGTGGAAAGATCGAGGATCGCCTCGACCGGGCAATCCCAGGTAAGGGCCGCTGCTTCGAGATTGCCGCCGTGGGGGAGGGTCATGGGTGGAAAGCCTTTGAATGTATGGATCGGTACGACGTTGCCAAAGATCGCTCTCCCCTTCTTAAAGGGGGGTTGGGGGGGATTTGCTGGCGGCGGGTTCAGCCAAGGTATTCACCCCGAAACCACCGCTTCCAACCCCAATACAATCAGCATCGCCACCGCCGCCAAGAGCAAGGCGCGGTGGATCAAGACAAGTCCCGCCAGGGTGTCGCGGGGTGTGGGCTCTCGCCCCCCGTCCGGACCCAACCAGGGGCGCGCCTCAAGGTGGCCGGCGCGCAGAACCGCCCCCCCCAGCCGCACACCGAGCCCCCAAGCCAGCGCCGCCTCGGGCCAGCCGCCATTGGGGGAGGGATGCTGGGTCGCTTGGGGGGCGAGCGATCTCCAGGTTTGGAGCAGCTGAGGTAGGAGCGGACCCCGTCCGCGAACCGCCCAGGTGCGTGGGGCTATCGGTCGCCTCTGTTCGGCCACGGGGTGGCCTCCTACAGGGGCTCTGTCGTGCCGCCGTGCCGCCAGCACAATCAACCCGGCGGTCAGTCGGGCCGGAATCCAGTTGGCCACATCGTCGATCCTCGCCGCCGCCGTGCCGAAATGGAGGTAGCGGGGTGAGCGGTGGCCCCACATGGCGTCCAGGGTGTTGACCATCCGGTAGGCCGCCGCCCCCAGCGGTCCGGCCACAACAAACCAAAACAGCGGGGCGACGACCGCATCCGAGCTGTTTTCGGCCAGGCTTTCTAGGGCGGCGCGGTGAATTCCCGCCTCATCAAGCGCCTCGGGGTCGCGCCCGACGATGCGGGCCGCCGCCATCCGGGCGCTGGTCAGGCCGGTCGCCTCGGCCACCGAGCGCACATGGCCGAGCAGCGAGCGCCACCCCAGGGTCGTCCACAGCAGCGCGGCGTCGAACAGCAGGCCGCTCCAGGGGCGCAGATCCCACAGGGCGACGTGCAGCCAGGCGATGCCGAGCAAGGGGGGGATGACGGCGGCCAGCCAGGCCATGGCTCCGGCGGCGCGGTGGTCGCTGTGCAGCGCCTGTTCGATCAGCCCCGCGTAGCGGCCAAACCAAGCCACCGGATGGTAGGCGGTCGCCGGATCGCCGCGCAGCCGCTCGAAGGTGAGCGCCAGGAGGAGGATGGTTGCACTCATCGTGGTAGCCGGGTTGTGCGACGGTTCGAGGGCCATCTCATGGGGGCGACTTTGGGGTGTTGATCATGTGACTTCGAACCCCATTGGGGGCGCTTCGGCGGGTTGGCTGTTCGACCCCCACCCCGACCCTCCCCCTGCCAGGGGGAGGGAGCTTTCCCCCGATTTGCCTCATCCCATCAGCCCCGCAATCAACTCAGGATCGAGGCTCGCCGCCAAGGTGTCGGCCAGGCGGTCGAGGGCACGCAGGGTGCGGGCGGTTTGGTCCTCCTCCCCCCCTTGAATCCCAAAGCGATCAGCCAGCCAGGCGGCGCGAAATTGGCCGGAATCGAACAGGCCGTGCAGGTAGGTGCCCCAGACCTGCCCGTCTTGCGAGCGGGCGTGGAAGGGGAAGAGGTCGGGGTCGGCGGCGCTGTCGCCGTAGCGGATCTCGTAGCCGCGCACCGGTAGCGCGTTGGGGTAACAGGCCAGGGTGTCGACCCGCAGGTACTTTTTGGTAGGCCCCATGACGGTGGCGACCGGCAGCCAGCCCAGCCCCTTGATCGCCCCCCCGTGTTCAACCCCGTGCGGATCGGCGATGGCTTGCCCCAGCATCTGCAAGCCGCCGCAAATCCCCAGCACCTGACCGCCGTAGCGCAGATGGCGGGCGAGGGCGGTCACCATGCCGGTGTCGTGCAGCCAGGCCAGATCGGCCCCGACCTGTTTCGAGCCGGGCAGCACGATCAGGTCGGCGCCAAGCAGGTCGGTGGGGGTGCGGGCCAGGCTTAGCGCCACCTGGGGATCACCCGCCAGGGGGTCGAGGTCGTCCAGGTTCGAGGCGCGGGGGTAGAGCACCGCGGCAATGCGAATGACTTGTTGGAGCGCCGCCCCCGGCGCGAGCCCTTGGGTCGCCCCCAGCCGATACAGGGCGTCCTCCTCCGGTAGCTCCAGGTCGGGCACGTAGGGGACCACCCCGGCCAGCCGTTTGCCGGTTTTATGGCCCAGCCAGTCGAGCGCCTCGGTCAGCAGCGCCCCCTCGCCCCGAAAGCGGTTGATGATCAGCGCCTGCACCCGGTCGCGCTCGGTGGGGGCGAGCAGGTCGAGGGTGCCGCTCAAGGCCGAAAAAACCCCGCCCCGGTCGATGTCGCCGATCAACCAAACCGGCACGTTGGCGGCCTGCGCAAACCCCATATTGGCGATGTCGCCAACGCGCAGGTTGGGCTCGGCGGGGGAGCCGGCCCCCTCGACCAGGATCAGGTCGTATTGGGCTTTGAGCCGCTCGAACGACTGCAATACCTGGGGCAGCAGGGGGGCGCGGTCCTGCTTAAAGCGGCGCGCCTCCAGCGTGCCGAAGGGTTGCCCCTGGACGATGAGCTGGGCGACGCCGTCGGCCTCGGGCTTGATCAGCACCGGGTTCATGTCGCTGTGGGGTTCCAGGCCGCAGGCGAGCGCTTGCAGCGCCTGAGCCCGGCCGATCTCGCCGCCATCGCAGGTGACGGCGGCGTTGTTGCTCATGTTTTGCGGCTTGAAGGGGGCGACCCGCACCCCTCGGCGGGCGAGCAGGCGGCACAGCCCTGCGGTCAGCACACTTTTGCCGACCCCAGAGGCGGTGCCTTGCAGCATGAGGGCGCGGGTCATGGGGGCTCCTGCTTGGTGAGGTCGGCTGGATCGGTTGGGATGGATGGGGGGTCGGGGCGGAGGGCAAATCCCCCCCGACCCCCCTGTTGCAAAGGGGGGAGTTCCCCCCAGTCACCTAAAAACGGCCCTCCACCCCGGCATACAGGGTTCGCCCCAGCACCCCGTAACCGGTGGCGTCGGGGGTGGTGTCGTCGGTCAGATTGACCCCGCGTGCGGTGAGCGACCAGCCGGGGATCACCTCAACCTTGCCGTGCAGCTCCAGGCGGCGGGTGGCGGTCAGAAGCTGGGTGTTGGTCGCGTCGCTGTAGCGCTTGCCGATGAAGCGCAGCACCCCCCCCGCTTGCAACGCCCCCCAGGTGGCAGAGCCGCTCAGACTCCCCGAAGAGGCGGGGCGGCGGGCCAGCCAGTGCCCTTGGTCTTCATCGCGCGCCCTGAGCCAGGTCCAGTCGAGCGCCACCCGGGTCGCCTCGGTGGTGGCCTCTAAGTGCAGCTCAATCCCCTGGATTTTGGCGCTGGCGACGTTGGCGGGGGTGTAGGTCCAGGAGCCGGGGGAGACCGGGCTCCAAACGATCAGATCGCCGATTCGCTGCTCGAAGCCGGTCAGCGCCCCCTCGAACCGCTCGCCCTGGGCGTGCAGCCCCACATCCCAGCCCAGCCCCTTCTCGGGCTTGAGGTTGGGGTTGCCGGAGTTGGGGTAGTAGAGGTCGTTGAGGGTGGGGGCCTTGAAGGAGCTACCGGCGTTGGCGGTGAGTTTCAGCCCCGCGCCCAGCGGGATGCCGAGCCCCGCCCGCCAAGTGGCTTGATCGGCGTAGGGGGTGTTGCGGTCCATCCGGGCGCCGAGGGTCCAGTCGATCCCCCCGGTGGTCTGCGCCAGCGAGGCGAACAGGGCCGACTGGGTGCGGCTGCCCGAGAAGCTGCCGACACTCTCCCCCTTGTCCTTGTGGGTCTCGATCCCGGTCACCAGCCGCCCGTCGTTCAGGGTGAATTCGCCGGTTAGAGCCGCCTGCTGGATGGTGGTGGCGAAGGTGTAGTTGTTGAAGGGATCGGCGGGATCGCTGCCGATGCTCTCGTCCTTGGATTGCCCCGCTTGCAGCTTGACCGTCCAGTCGGCGGTCACCGGCAGACGCCCCTCAAGATGGATCGCCTGCTGGCGGCTGGTTTGGGTGTAGTTGGGAAGGTCGGCGAAGAGGTAGAGGGGGGCGGGATAGCCGTCGAGCCCCGCCGTGCCCTCCTGCCAGCGACCGATCAGGCGGATTTCGCCCTCGCCGACCGGCACGGTGGCGCTGCCCGAGACTGTCCGCAGCTTGAAGGGGTCGAGCTCGCTCCCCGCCGCCGCCGCCGAGACACCGTCGGTTTGTTCCTGCCGGGCGGCCAGCGATAGGTCGACCCCTCCCGCCGTGCCGCTCACGCTTCCCGCCACCGAGCGGCTGCCCCGCCCCCCGACCTCGGCCTTGATCGCCCCCCCCAGGGGACCGCGGCCGCGCTTGGTGAAAATCTGGATCACCCCCCCCACCGCGTCGGCGCCGTAGAGGGTCGATTGGGGGCCGCGCACGATCTCGATCCGTGCGATGTTGAGGGTCGACATCGCCGACCAGTCGAAGGCGCCGCTGGTGGCCGAGCCGACCCGCACCCCGTCGATCAACACCAACACATGGCCCGAGTTGGTGCCACGCAGAAAAAGGGAGGTTTGGCTGCCGGGACCGCCAGTGGCGGCGACGGCGATCCCCGCCTGGGCGGCAAGAAGATCGGCGACGGTCGCCGCTTGGCTTTGCTCGATGGCCGCCTGGTCGATGACCGTGGTGTCGGCGGTGACCTGCTCAGGCGCTTGGGGCATCCGGGCGGCGGTGACCACCACCGGGAGCATCAGGTCGGGATCGGGGTTGTCGGCCAGGGCCAAGGGGGCGATCAAGGTGGAGGTGGCCAGGGCCAGGGTGAGGGTGGTTCGGGTGGAATTCATGGAGTGCCTTTCGCGTCGCGCCCACCGCGCGGATTGGGGAGATCCGGTGGGCCAGCGAAAGGGGGAAGAGGGACCTGCACGCCAGAGGGAACAAGGGCGTGCCTGGCCGACCCGCCCGCCGCAGGTCCATCCGGTCGGGGCGGATGCGCCCCTGCCTCAGGCCGGTCTCCTGGCTCGCCGTCATCCTCCTCCGGGACCTTCCCATGCCTTGCGGCACAGTGGTGTTTTGCCCGGATTCGTCAGGCTTACAGTAGCGGGGGCTGCGCCGGACTTGCGGGCCTGGATTCACCAAGGGCCGCGCACCGGACTTCCCGTTTCATCCCCTTGCCGAACCACTCGGCTGGGGACACCTGAAGCTGGCGCAATGGTAGGAAGGCGGGGGGGGCAAAGGCAAGGGGGGCAGGGGGACCTGAACATCCGCTGGAATTTTCAAGCCGATTGAGCGTTTTTCAGTCCCTGATTTCGTACGCCCGACCCCGGTTGAGCATGTTGAAAATGACCCGGCAAAGATGCCGCCCCAAGGCCCGGATGGCCTGGTTGTTGAAGTGGACCCCAAAAACTGGACAGTAGGTTTTGTTAAGACCGAGGGGGCATGATTGGCGAGAGCGAGGAGCCAAGCGATGCCCGGAAAACACAAACGACACAGTGCGCAGTTCAAGGCGAAGGTGGCGCTGGAGGCCCTGAAGGGTGGGGTGGACCCCACTCCTTGGACAGTTTGGGGGCGAAAATTTGTAAACGGTTAGTGGCGGTGGGTGGTTCCGCCGTGGGTTTGATGGACCTGTTCTGGGGTCTTGCCGCCGAGGGCACTGTGGGGGCGCTCGGTGTT
>MNWR01000030.1 GCA_001872725.1 Proteobacteria bacterium CG1_02_64_396
TTTCGGTTTCAGCTGCGTTGATGGTGCCGGAAAGGCCCGACAAACCGGGCCAATCCAATGGCGTTTCAAAGGATTTCGAGCAATGAAAAAAACTCTGTGGTTGTTGCTGGCACTGCTCCCCGGATGGGCCTGGGCCGATCCGCTCACCCTGACCGGCCAGGTGGTCGAGGCGGGGAGCCTGCGCCCTCTGGCGGGGATCAGCGTCTTCGTGGTCGAGCGCGACGATCTGTATGCCATCACCCTGAGCGAGGGGATGTTCACCCTGGTTTTGCCCGAGCCGGGCATCTACCACCTGTCGGCCATGGGGCTGGGCTACGCCAAGCCGGAGCCGGTGACGGTGCAGACGGGGAGCGGAGCGCCGCTGCGCATCGTCCTCAAAGCCGAAGCGCAGGTGCTGCCCGAGGTGGTGATTAAGGAGGACCGCGATCCGGTGCGGGTGGGGAAGATCTCGCTGGAGGGTCGCCAAATGGAGGCGGTCGCCGGAACCCAGGGCGATCCGCTGAAGGGGCTGCAATCGATGCCGGGGGTGGCGGTGGGCAACGATGCCAGCTCCAACCCCGCGATTCGCGGCTCGGCCCCCCGCGACAACCTCTATTACCTCGATTTCATGCCGGTGGCCTACATGTTTCATTTCGGGGGGCTGACCAGCATTTTGCCCGCCGACATGGTCGACGACTTCAACCTCTACCTGGCCGCCTTCGGCCCCCAGTTTGGCGACGCCATGGGGGGGGTGATCGACACCGTGCAGCGCAATCCGCGCACCGACCGGGTGGGGGTCAAACTCAACCTGGGGATGTACGAGTCCGACGTGTTGATCGAGGGGCCAACGGTGGAGGGGCAGTCGTTCTTTTTGTCGGGACGGCGCAGCTACATCGACTTTTTGATGAACAAGGTGCGCGACAAGATCAGCAACGATCAGGTCGAAATTCGGGAATTCCCCGCCTTCTACGACTACCAGTTCAAATACTTGGTCGATCTGGACGAGCGCAACCAGATCGCGTTTCACCTGATGGGGGCCAACGACTGGATGAAGATCATCATCCCCCCCACCTCGGACGCCGCCATCAACGACCCTGGTATCGGCGGCAACCTGGAGAGCGATCAACTCTTTGATAACCAAGGGATTACCTGGCGTACCCGCCTGGAGGGGGGCGGGGCCAACCGGTTTGCCCTCGGCCATCTGCACACCGGCACCGGTTTTGTCATCGGCGGCGGCGACTACCTCGATATTCAGGCCAACGACTATTTCATACGCGACGAGGCGACCCTTCACCCCGGCAAAGGGCACGAATTGTTGGTGGGAGGGTTGGTGTCGCGCTGGAGCAACACCGTCAACTTCAACATCGGCGCCCCCCCCGGCGGCGATTTCGTGGCGGGCAGCCTCTACGGTACCGCCCCCAAGGCGCAGCGCTCGTTGGATTTGACGGGTAATGCCTGGAACCTCTACCTGCGCGACCGTTGGCAGGCCAGCCCCCGCACCGCCCTGATCGTCGGGGTTCGCGCCGCCACCGACAGTTACATCAATCAGGTGTTGACCGAACCGCGCCTGGGGGCCGAATACCGTTTAACCCCCTCCACGGTGTTGACGGCCGGTTGGGGTTACTACCACCAGATACCCCAGGGGCACGAGATCGTCGACGGCCTGGGCAACCCCAACCTGAATTACCAACGGGCCGAACACCGGGTGATCGGTTTGGAGCAGGACTTCGGCAACGGCTGGACCAGCAAGCTGGAGGGATACGAAAAGCTGCTGCGCGATTTGCCGGTCCCCGACGCGACCCTGAATTACGTCAACGGCGGCAGCGGGCGCATCCGGGGGATGGATTGGTTGCTCAAGCGGGACGGCGCCGAATGGAACGGCTGGTTGTCGCTCACCCGGGCCACCAGCCAGCGCACCAACGCCGCAACCGGTGAAAGCTTCAAGTTCTCGTACGACCAACCGTGGATCGCCACCCTGGTCGGTACCTGGAAGATCGACGAACAGTGGACCCTGGGGGCCAAGTGGCGCTACCACGCCGGATCGCCCATCACCCCGGTGGTGGGGACGACCACCGATCCCGGCACAGGTCAGGTTTTGCCGGTCTACGGCCCCATCGGCTCGGAGATTTTGCCCGACTACCACCGCCTCGATCTGCGCCTGGACCGCGACATCGCCCACAGCACCTACAACATCAAGTGGTACCTGGAGATCCTCAACCTCTACAACCGCAAAAACATCGGCGGCTATCGCTACACCGCAGGTTACGCCAGCCGTGAGCCGAGCTACGAGCTGCCGATCCTGCCGTCGTTCGGCATTCAGGCGGAGTTTTGAACATGGCGTGGTCGCGTTGGGAACACTGGGAAGAGGGGGTCCACCTGCATCTGACCCGCCATCTTGGTGATGGCTGGGGGCAGATCGACTGGGGGCGGGAGATCGCCTGGTCGCTGGGGTTGAACACGGTGATTGCCGTGACGCTGGCTTCGGCCGCCATCGGCGCCCCCGGCGGTTGGGGGGATCGGTTTGTGGTCGACTGGGTGATGTCCCAGTGTATTGGGTTTTCGATCTGGGGCTCCGGGGTGGTGGGGCGCAAACTTTGGCCCGAGGCGCAGATGGGGGGGAAGGTCGGGGTGGCGGCGGCGGCCATCCTCATCGGCGCTTTTGGGGGGAGCTGGCTGGGGTTGATGTTGACCTGCAATGGGGATTGGCAGGTTTTGCCGGGTGGCCACACCGTCTGGACGCAGTCCATTGTGTTGGGGCTGATGTTCGGGGTGATGGTGACCCTGTTTTTCGCCTCCCTGGCCCGAATTGCCGAAGAAAAGGCCAAAGCCCAGGCGGCGCAGTTGGTCCAAATCGAACACGAACGCAGCTTGGTTCAGGCCCACCTCAAACTGTTGCAAGCCCAGATTGAACCCCACTTTTTGTTCAACACCCTGGCCAACATCGGCGGTTTGATCCCCAGCGACCCCACCACCGCCCGGCGGATGCTCGACGACCTCAACCGTTATTTGCGGGTTTCGCTCGACCGCACCCGCAGCCGGACCACCACCTTGGGCCAGGAGCTGGAGATGGTGCGGGCCTACCTCGACATCATGGGCATCCGTATGGGGGGGCGGCTGGACTACCGCATCACCGTCCCCGAAACGTTGCTCGATCTGCCTCTGCCCCCCCTGTTGTTGCAACCGCTGGTCGAAAACGCCATCCGCCACGGCTTGGAACCCAAGGTGGAGGGGGGGCGGGTGTTGGTGTGGGGGGAGGTGCGGCCGGGGCGGTTGCTGCTAGGGGTGTGGGACGACGGGGTGGGGTTGGGGGCGGCCCCTACCAGCTCCGCCGGGCATGGTGTGGGGCTAGATAACGTGCGTAACCGCCTGTTTTCCATGTGGGGGGGGCAGGCTCAACTGAATGTGGCAAGTAATCCCGAAGGGGGGGTGAGCGCCACGTTGGAGGTACCGCTTGATGGCAACCCAACATCCGACCGCGATCCTGGCTGACGACGAAGCGGCCCCTTTGGCCGACCTGCGCCGGGGCTTACACGAACTCTGGCCTGAGCTCAAGGTGGTGGGGGAGGCGGCCCACGGCGCTCAGGCGCTGGAGTTGATCGAAGCCTTGCAGCCCGACATCGCCTTCCTCGACATCAAGATGCCGGGGATGAGCGGGGTTGAGGTGGCGCGCCGCTTGAGCGGGGGGGCACCCCGGATCATCTTCGTCACCGCCTTCGATCAATACGCGGTCGAGGCCTTCGAGCGCGGCGCCATCGATTACCTGCTCAAGCCGGTGGCCCGCGATCGCCTGGCCCAAACGGTGGCCCGCCTGCGTCAACCGGTGGGCAACCGTCCCGACCTGACCGCCCTGCAAACCCTCCTCACCCAATTCACCCCCTTCGCGCAGCGGCTGAGCTGGATCCGGGCCGGATCGGGGGAAACGGTGCGGCTGATCCACATCGACGAGATCGTCTATTTTCAGTCGAAAGACAAATACACCACCGTGCGCACCACCCAGGGCGAAGCGCTGATCCGCACCCCCTTGAACGAACTGGAGGGGCAACTCGACCCCGACCGCTTCTGGCGCATCCATCGCGGCGCGCTGGTCAACGTGACCTTCATCGACCGGGTGCAGCGGGGGTTTTCGGGTAAATTGAGTTTGAAGCTGCGGGACTTAAGCGAAACCCTGGAGGTCAGCCGGGCCCACGCCCATTTGTTCCGGCAAATGTGAGCATATGTAGGAGCGCCGTTTTGTGGGAGCGCCGTCTCGGCGCGATTAATTATTCTCCGAGGGCGCATCCTTCGTTGCGGAAAAGGGGAATGAGCAATCGCGCCGAGGGCGACGCGCCCACAAATTTTTTCATAGGGTGGAGCTGCCCGAGCCATCGAAGTCAACGTGTAGGAGCGCCGCCCCCGGCGCGATTAAGTTAAAAAACCGAGGGCGCATCTTCCCACAATAGCGCGCTCCTTGAGGGGTAAGAACCCATGACCGACATCCGCCGCCGCGACCGAGAAATCGCTGCATCCGAGGCCTGGGCCATCCTGCGGGGGGGCGAATATGGGGTGTTGTCGCTGGCCTCTAAGGAGGGGCTGCCCTACGGCATCCCCCTGAGCTTTTGCCTGATCGATGACGACCTTTACTTCCACTGCGCTGTGGAGGGTCGCAAGCTCGACATCTTGGCGGGCAACCCGGCGGTTTCGTTTTGCGTGGTTGGCCCCACCGAGGTGATGCCGGCCAAATTCGGCACCCAGTACGAAAGCGCCATCGCCAGCGGGCGGGCCCATGAGGTTTTTGACGCCGAAAAACAGAAGGGGCTGGAGGGGTTGCTGCACAAATATGCCCCCGACCACTTTGAGAGCGGGTTGAAGTACATCGAGTCGCTCGCCGCACGTACTCGGGTCTTCAAGGTGGTCATCGAGCGGGTTTCGTGCAAGGCGCGAAGGTCTTGATCCCATAGATCCGGTCTCCTTTGCTCGGGACCGTTGGAACGCTGCACGCCACCGCACACATCCATCCCCTTTGCCACACACGACAAGACCGACCCGTGACCCTCCTTGGCATTTCGGCCCCATCGCGCTCGCTCCGGGCCCCTTGTAAATGCACTGATATGACCGGCTCTTCGTCGGCGGATTCGTCGTCGTGCTCCCACAAATACCTCAGACCGAGGGCGGAGTCCCATAGGACAGCATCTCAAAGTGGATTCCCAACGTCCCATCGGGGATGATCCCCGCCCATTTTGAACCGACACCCCCACCCCCTTTCGGGCCTGGGGGTTTCCCCGTTTGTGCTTTTGGCCGAAAAAATCCCATGACCCACCGCATCCTCTGCCCCGACACCTACCTCGCCCTCGAAGCGGCCCGCTTGGCCCAAACCACCGATCAGGTGGTGCTGGTCGCCCGCGACGTGGCCCAGATGGACAAATTCGACGAGGTGCTGCGGCTGGCTCGGGCCACTGTGCTCCCCTTCCCGCAGTGGGAAATCCTCCCCTTCGACCGTTTCTCGCCCCACTCCGAGATCACGGCGCGGCGGCTGCGCACCCTGCGCGCCCTGACGCAAGGGGGGCGGGGGGTGGTGTTGATGACGGCGGCGGGGGTGGCTCAGAAGCTGATCGGGCGCAAAACCCTGACCGCAGCCTCTCAGGTTTTGGCGTTGGGGGACGAGTGGTCCAACGCCCAGGCCGAGGCGACCTTAGCCCGGGCCGGGTACCGCCGGGTCGATCTGGTCGAGGGGCCGGGGGAGTTTGCGGTGCGGGGCGATTTGATCGAGCTGTTCTCGCCCTGGGGCGACCAGCCGGTGCGCATCGACCGCTTCGGCGACGAGATCGAGTCGATCCGCTGTTTCGACCCAAGCGATCAACGCACCACCGAACGGTTGGAAAGCCTCACCCTGCTGCCGGTGCGCGAAGTGATCCTGCGCGCTGGGGACGACGCCCTGCGCGGGCGGCTGACCGGCACCTTCGGCGCCCGCATCGTCCCCACCGCGCTTTTCAGCGATCTCAAGGGGGGGATCTACCGGCAGGGGATCGAGTTTTTGCTCCCCCTCATCGATCCCGACTGCTCGTGGATCGAGCAGTACTTAAGCCGCGACGCCCTCTGGGTGGTGGCGCGCGGGGTCGAAGAGCAAGGCCAGACCTTCTGGCATGAGGCGCTCGACCGCCACGCCGAGGCGGAGCGGCACGGCGATTTTGTCGTCGAGCCAAGAAGCCTCTATCGCTCCGGCAGCGATCTTCCCGCCGTTTGGGGCAAGTCGGCCCTGGTGCAGGTGGCGCAGCCCCCAGCCGACACCGCCATCCCCGGCGTCGCCCTGCCTGCGCGGGTGGCGGTCGAGGCGCAGCGCTGGCGCGAGCTGGCGCAGTGGGCCGAGCAGCAGAGCGGGCGGTTGGTGGTGGTTGCCGACGGCACCGGGCAAAACCGGGTGGTGCGGGAGATCTTCGCCACCCACAAGCTCACCCCCGCCGCCGATCTGAACGAGGCGCTGGGGCGCCAGGGGCACTTTGTTGTTCCCGGCGTCATTCCCGATTCGGTCACCCTGCCCGACGGCACCATCCTGCTTTCGAGCCGCGACCTCTTCGGCGCCCGGGTCCACCGCCGCGCTCCGGTCAGCCAAAGCCGGGAGCGCGAGCGCATCGCCAGCGCCATCCGCCGCCTGGATGATCTCAAAGAGGGGGACTGGGTGGTCCATGCCGACCACGGCATCGCCCGTTATCAAGGGCTCGTCCGCCTCGATGCGGGGGGGATGCCGGGCGATTACCTGCTGCTGATGTTCGACCAAGAGGGGCGGCTTTACGTCCCGGTCGATCAGCTCACCCTGGTGTCGAAGTACCAGAAGGGGGGGGAGGGGGAGGTTAAAGCCGACCGGCTGGGGTCGGATCGTTGGGTCAGAACCCGACGCAAGGCGCGCGAGAAGATTCTGGAGCTGGCGGGGGAGCTGATCGAGGTGCAGGCCAAGCGCAACGCCGCCCGCCGCCCCGTCTACGAGGAGGGGGGGATCACCTACGAGGAGTTTGCAAGCGCCTTCCCCTTTGAAGAGACCGACGATCAGCTCACCGCCATTCAGGCCATCGAGTCCGACCTAGAGGCGCCACGCCCCATGGATCGCCTGATTTGCGGCGACGTCGGCTTCGGCAAGACCGAGGTCGCCATGCGGGCCGCCATGCGGGCGGTGCTGGCCGGGCGGCAGGTGGTGCTGCTGGCCCCCACCACCATCCTGGTGAACCAACACCTGAACACCTTCGAGCGCCGCTTCGCCGGGTTCCCGGTGCGCATCGAGGCAATGTCGCGCTTCAACACCCGCAAGGAGCAGCAAGAGATCCTGGCCGCCGCCAAAGAGGGGAAGGTCGACGTGTTGCTCGGCACCCACCGCCTGCTGCAAAAGGATGTGGAGCTGCCCCGCATGGGGATGCTGATCGTCGACGAGGAACAGCGCTTCGGGGTCGCCCACAAAGAGCGGCTGAAAAAGATGCGCGACGAGGTCGATATTTTAACCCTCACCGCCACCCCGATCCCCCGCACCCTGAACATGGCGCTGGCCGGGCTGCGCGACCTATCGCTCATCACCACCCCCCCCACCGACCGGCTGGCGGTGCGCACCTTCGTCAGTCAGTGGGACGACCGGATCATTCAAGAGGCGGTGCGCCGCGAGCTGCACCGGGGTGGGCAGGTTTATTTCGTGCACAACCGGGTCGAGTCGATTGAGGCGACCGCCCGCAGTTTGGGCAAGTTGGTTCCCGAGGCGACCATTCGGGTCGCCCACGGCCAGATGTCGGAGGGGGAGCTTGAGGAGGTGATGCTCGACCTCTACGAGGGGCGCGTTCACATCCTGGTCGCCTCGACCATCATCGAAAGCGGCCTTGATGTGCCCAGCGCCAACACCATCATCATCAACCGGGCCGACAAACTCGGCCTCGGCCAGCTCTACCAGCTGCGCGGCCGGGTAGGACGCTCGAAACACCGCGCTTACTGCTACCTGATCGCCCCGAAGATCGACCTCTTGAGCGAGGATGCCCAGCAGCGGCTGCGGGCGGTCTCAGAGATGGATCGCCTCGGGGGCGGCTTTGCCCTGGCCACGCAAGACATGGAGATCCGCGGCGCCGGCAACCTGCTGGGCGAGGAACAAAGCGGGGAGATCGACGCGGTGGGGTTGTCGCTCTTCATGGAGCTGCTGGAGGACGCCACCGCCGAGCTCAAGGGTGAAAAACGGCATGCCCCGGCCGCCAACGTCGAGGCGGTGCTGGGGATCCCGACCTTGATCCCCGAGGAGTACGTGCCCGACATGCGGCTGCGCCTGACCCTCTACCGCCGCATCAACGAGGTCGCCACCCAGGATCAGGCCGACGGACTGCTCGACGAGCTGCGTGATCGCTTCGGCACTCCGCCCGAGCCGGTGGTGAGCCTGGTCAACCTGATGCCGATCAAGGCGATGGCGGCCAAATGCGGCATCAAGCGGATCGAGGCGGGGCCCAAAGGGATGTCGCTGCGCTTCGGCGAGACCCCGTTGATCCCAGCGGCCAAGCTGGTGGCGCTGATCCAGAAGGATCCCAAGCGGTTCTTGCCCGACGGTCCGTTGGGATTGGTGGTACGGGTGGCGATGCCCGAAGCGGCCGATCGGCTGGAGCGGGCCAAGCAGGTGATGCGGCGTTTGGAGCGGATGGTGGGGTGAGGCGGGGCTGCCCGTGTGCATGAGCCCCCCTTGTAATGAGCGCCGCCCTCGGCGCGATTGCCCTGAGCTTCCTAACCAATAAACGCCTACAACAAGTGAACAGCCAAAGGGCTACGTAGCGCGGGGCTCGATCTGAACCCCATCTTCAAGTTGACGGTGGGCGGGGGGGGTGGATGTGTTGGAGGATCTTCCCGAAGACGCTCCCGCCGAACGATTCCAGAAAGGATCCCCATTGGTAGGAGCGCCGCCCTCGGCGCGATTGTCCTGAGCTTCCTAACCAATAAACACCCACAACAAGTGAACAGCCAAAGGGCTACGTGGCGCGGGGCTCGATCTGAACCCCATCTTCAAGTTGACGGTAGGCGGGGGGGTGGATGTGTTGGCGGATCTTCCCGAGGGGGCCCCCGCCGAACGATTCCAGAAAGGATCCCCATTGGTAGGAGCGCCGCCCTCGGCGCGATTGCCCTGAGCTTCCTAACCAATAAACGCCTACAACAAGTGAACAGCCAAAGGGCTACGTAGCGCGGGGCTCGATCTGAACCCCATCTGTCAAGTTGACGGTAGGCGGGGGGATGGATGTGTTGGAGGATCTTCCCGAGGGGGCCCCCGCCGAACGATTCCAGAAAGGATCCCCATTGGTAGGAGCGCCGCCCTCGGCGCGATTGCCCTGAGCTTCCTAACCAATAAACGCCTACAACAAGTGAACAGCCAAAGGGCTACGTAGCGCGGGGCTCGATCTGAACCCCATCTTCAAGTTGACGGTGGGCGGGGGGGGTGGATGTGTTGGAGGATCTTCCCGAAGACGCTCCCGCCGAACGATTCCAGAAAGGATCCCCATTGGTAGGAGCGCCGCCCTCGGCGCGATTGTCCTGAGCTTCCTAACCAATAAACACCCACAACAAGTGAACAGCCAAAGGGCTACGTGGCGCGGGGCTCGATCTGAACCCCATCTTCAAGTTGACGGTAGGCGGGGGGGTGGATGTGTTGGCGGATCTTCCCGAGGGGGCCCCCGCCGAACGATTCCAGAAAGGATCCCCATTGGTAGGAGCGCCGCCCTCGGCGCGATTGCCCTGAGCTTCCTAACCAATAAACACCCGCAACAAGTGAACGGCCAAAGGGCTACGTAGCGCGGGGCTCGATCTGAACCCCATCTGTCAAGTTGACGGTAGGCGGGGGGATGGATGTGTTGGAGGATCTTCCCGAGGGGGCCCCCGCCGAACGATTCCAGAAAGGATCCCCATTGGTAGGAGCGCCGCCCTCG
>MNWR01000031.1 GCA_001872725.1 Proteobacteria bacterium CG1_02_64_396
AGATGGCCTACGTGCACGATCTGGACATGAGCGTGCGCCGCACCATCGCGCTGATCCGGGCGATGCCCAAGGTCAAGCCGATGGCGATGGAGGGGATGTCGCACTGAGCGCGGGGCGGCAGGTCGCAACAAAAAAGGGGCTCCGTTTCGGAGCCCCTTTTTGTTGGGGGTAGACGGGGTCGATCCGCCGGAGCTTACGGCGCCACCGCCCACACCTTGACGTCGTCGACCGAGAAGATCGTCTGGTTGTTGCACAAATAACCGAACGTCCCCCGCTCGTAGGTTTCGTCCTGGAATCCGGCCACGAATTGGCCGTTGAGGTACAGATCGAAGCGGCCGTCGACCCCGACGATCCGGACCGTGTTGTGCTCCCCTTTGCCCCGGCGCATCGCCCCGGTCGCCTCCTCTGGGGTGAGGTTTTCCCAGCTCCCCCGACGCCAGCGGTTGAAGGAGAAGGTGCCCCGTTGGGTCAGGTAGAGGGCGTAGCCATCGGCCAGGGCGTATTGGCCGTTGGAGCGGAAGATCAAGGTGACCCGGGCGTTGTCCCCCCCTTCCCAACGTAGATCGCTTTCCCAGACGAAGTCGGTGGAGTCGTTCAGGGTTCCACCGTAGTAGACGCGGGCATGCCAGCTCGGGGGGATGGTGTCGGCGTCGATGTACAGACGGCCATTGCGGTAGGGGGCCCCCTGGTTGCCTTCGGGGGCCAGAAGCTGCGAATCCATGGTGTCGTCGAGCAGCAGTTTGCCCGGTTTGGCCTGGGGATTCAGGGGGGCGCGGGCCAGACTTGGGGTGCCCAGGGGGATGGGATCGGGGGAGACCCGATCCCCCTTTTGGATCGTCACCCCCGCTTCGAGCCGGAGGATCGTCCCCTTGGATCGGGTGGGGCCGACCTCGGTCAGGCGCATCGTGCCGATTCGGTCGAGGTTGCTGAACAGCACCGCGCCGCTGTCGTCCCGCTCCACCTTGAGATGGGCGACGAAAAGCCGCTGCCCCGGTTTCATGCCGTCGTTTTCCCCCAGATCGACGAAGACCGTAGCTCCTTTGACCCCGAGGGCGGTTCCGACCAGGGGATAGGCCGAGGCCCATCCTCCGGCCAGCCATTTGGCGTTCCACTCGGGGATGGCCGAACCGGTCTGGGGCAGAACCCGCTCGACCTGCGCGGTTGCGACATCGACCACCGTAACCCCCAGGCTCACCTCATCCCCCGGCCCGTCGAGAATCTCGACCGCCGCGATTTTCTCGGCCCCCAGGATCTTTCCGAGTTCCACCACACGGGTGGCGTCGGCCACCCCCGAGATCTGCAACTTTTGTTCGGCCATCACCGCGGCCAACCGGTCGCGGTCCACCAGGGTGTAACGGCCGGAGGATGACAAATATCCGCGCAGGGCGCTCATGGCCGCCTCGGTTTTGGCGGCGCTCACCCCGGCACCGGGGACCGGCAGCAGGATGAAGCTGGTTTTGGCCCAGGCGGGGGGGGACAGCGTGAAGAGCAGCAACAGGGCGAGCAGCAGAGGTGGGCGGCGCGGCATGGGGGACCTCGACGAAGCTGGGTAGGGGGAACCTCGTCGCAGATTAAAACCGGTTCGCCGGATTGAAAACCGTTTGTGCCAAGGGGGTTACCCCACCCCGTACACCATCCCCCCCTGCCGTTCCAAACGATAGGGGCGGGAGGTGCGGCCCAACATCAGGGCCAGATCGCCGGTCGACCTCGGCGTGGCGACATGGCCGTGGCGTTGCAACAGCTGCAAATAGCGGTCGCTCCAGCGCTCGGCCAGCACCAGGTGGGACCAGGCGACGACCCCATCGTCGCGACAAACCCGTTCCATCTGTGTCAGCAGGGGTAGGGGATCGTCGAAGAGGTGGAGCACCCCCCACGACACCACCGCCCCCATGCTGTGTTCCAAAAAGGGAAGCGCGAAGGCGTTGCCTTGCAGCAGCAGAATGTCGGGGGGCAGCGCGCCGCCGTGGGCCCGTTTAAGCCGGTCGCGGGCCAAACGCAGCATGGCCAAAGAGCGGTCGAGCAGCAGCAGCGGACGGTGATGGGTGGCCAGATAGGGGGCCAGGGTGAACTTCAGGGTGCCGCAGCCGACGTCGAGGATCGGCCCCTCGTTCGCCGCCGCCAGCGCCTGGGCGGCGCGGCGGCGGTAGTCGGCCACCGAATTGCCCCAAACCACGCGGTTGTACAGGGGGTTGCCAACCACCCGGTCGTACCCCTTGGCGATGGGGTCGTAGTCGCTGGCAATCTCGGCGTCGGGCAGGCAGGTATGGATCCCCTCCTCCAACAGGCGCCAGTCGGTGCCGGGGATGGAGCGTTTGTCGAGACGTTGGCTCATCAAGGTCTCCTGTGGGCGGCAATCCAGGGCAGCAAAAGCGTGGCAAAAAGGGTTTCGAATCGGGTGAGCTCTCCCCCTTCGCGCAGCGCCCCGATCAGGGTCGCCAGGTAGAGGGCGAACAGGGTCTGGGTTGCACCTTCGATGGGGATGTCACTGCGCCATTGCCTCGTCTGTTGCCCCTGCAGCAGCACCTTGCCGACCTCCTCCAGAAACGCCTGGATCTGCCGGTCGAAGCGCTCCTTCCACCCCCCTTGAAGAAAGAGCCCCTCCTTGAGCAGAACCCGGCTGAGCTCGGGTTGCTCGGCGTAGAAGACAAACAGGGGGCGGAAGAGGCGTTGGAGCTGCTCGGCCAGGGGCAGCGGCGCCTGGGCGGCGTTGATCCCCTCGGCAATACGGGGCTCCAGCCCCTCCAGCAGCACGGCGGCGAGCAGGTTGAGTTTGTTGTCGAAATGCAGGTGGACCGACCCGACCCCGACCCCCGCCGCCTGAGCGATCTGCCGGATCGTTGTCTGTTCGTACCCCTGCCGGGCGAAGATGTCGCGTCCGGCGTGCAGGATCGCTTGCCGGGTCAGCGCTTTGGTTTCGTGCCGTGGTGGGGGAGGCATGTTCCCCTCTTATCGAATGAACATGTTCAGTGAACAGGTTCATTGGTAGCGCGAGGCGTGGCAGGGGTCAAGCGCAGACACAAAAAAAGGGGCCGAAAGGGCCCCTTGGGATGCTGGATCGAGGTGGTCTCAAGGTCAGAAGGTCGCCTCCCGACCCTTGAGGTTGTCGCGGTAGTACTTGGCGTACTTCATGTCTTCGGTGATGAGGTGGTTGATCAGGATGTCTTTGATCTCCATCCCCCCTTCGATCCACTCGGTTTGCAGGTCGGAATTTTCGACCCGCGCCTTGATGGCCAGTACATCCTTGATCGCCTCGGCGTGGCGCAGGGCGTGGACCGGGGCGTCGGGGTAGTGCCATTGGGCAAAAAGCCGCTCTTCGTGGTCGAAGTGTTGCACCGCGTCGTCGACGATCAGATCGAGCAACCGCTTGAGCTCCTCAAGATCCATGCGCTCGACGATCGCCTCGTTCAGATCGTTGATGAGTCCGGCAAAAATCTTGTGGTCCTCGTCGATCTCGTCGATGCCGACGCTCATCGCGTCGCGCCACTCGATCTTCCAGAGGTGGTTTTTCATCGCTGCAAATCCTCAATGCGGGGCTCAATAGCCAAAGGGCGTCGTCATCCAATTGTCGTTATAGGGAAAAGTCCCACGACCGGTTCGGACAAGCAAGGGTTGAGGGTGTTTGGCGCGGTCGCATGGGCGCGGGGGGATGACGCGCATCAGGGGGGGAAGCTAAACCCGCGCGCCCGAAACAGGGCCAAGCAGGCATCGACCACAATCGGGTCGTACAACACCCCCCGATGGCGCTCGATCTCCTCCAGCGCCGCCTCGATCCCCAGGCCGGGCCGATAGGGGCGATGGGAGGACATCGCCTCGACCACATCGGCCACTGCGAGAATTCGCGCCTCGGGCAAGATCTGCCCCCCCGTGAGCCCCTGCGGGTAGCCGGAGCCGTCCAGCCGCTCGTGGTGTTGCAACACGATCTGGGCGATGGGCCAGGGGAAGGTCACCCCCTTGAGGATGTCGTGCCCCGCCTGGGCATGCTCCTTGATGATGGCGAACTCAAGGGGGGTGAGTTTGCCCGGCTTGGAGAGGATCTCGGCCGGGGTATGGATTTTCCCCAGGTCATGGATGCTGGCCGCCAGATGGATGCCGTGGATTTGCTCCTCGGGTAGCCCCATCTCTTGGGCAATGGCGGCGGCCAGATCGGCCACCCGACGTTGGTGTCCGGCGGTATAGGGATCGCGTGCCTCGACGGTGGCGGCGACGACCTGGATCGATTGCTCCAGGCTTTGGCGCAGTTGAATCCCATGTTGCTCGTGGGCGATCCGGGTGCGCAGGGTCAGGATTCCATAGGCCAGGTCGCTGGCCAGTTCCTCCAGCAATTGGACCTCGTCGGCCAGGTCGAAGGCGTGGGTTTGCTGGGCGTAGATGCTTAAGGCGCCGAAGGTCCCCTGGGGCGAGACCAACGGAAGGGCGATGTTCGAAAGGTAGCCCCGTTCCAGCGCTGCTTGATGCCATGGGGCAAAGGAGGGGTCGTTTTCGATGTCGGGGCTGGTCTGGGTGGTGGCGGTGCGGATGGCGCGGGCGACCGGCAACTGCCCCCCCTCGTTGTCGCCCCAGCTCAGGTCGTGCGTCCAGTATTCCCGCTCTTCCATACTCGACCAAGCCATGGGGGTCAGGCTTTTTTGCGGGTCGTCCTGGGCAAAATCGACCACCGCCAAGGCATACCCCCCCTCCTCGACAATGACCCGGGTGACCGCCCGCAGCAGCTGCGCTTCGCTGACGGCGCGCACCAGCGCCAGATTGCCCGCCGACAGGGTTTTCAGCGCCCGGTTGGCGCGGCGCAAAGCATCTTCTGCCTGCTTGCGCTGGGTGATGTCGCGGACGATGCCCACCGCCTGCCATCGCCCGGCTTGCTCCATGGCCGACAGCGACAGCTCGATGGGGAATTCCTCCCCGGTACGACGTCGTGCGATCAGTTCAATCGTCTTGCCGATCACCGGGCCTGTACCGGTTTGGTAAAACTGGGATAGCCCGCGCTGGGCCTCCTCCCCAAAGCGTTGGGGCGCCAGCAGGGTGTGCAGATCTTGTCCCAGCGCCTCGTTGGCGCTGTAGCCGAAGATGGTTTCGGCGGCGGGGTTGAAAAAGGCGATTTTCCCGGCGTCGTCCAGCATCAGGATGGCGTCCCGGGCGGTGGTCGTGATGCTGCGCAGTTGTTCCTGACTTTGGCGATGGCGGCGGATTTCCTGCGCTTCGGCCAATGCGCGACGAATGGCCGAAGGCAGCCGGGCCAGCCGGTCCTTGAGGACGTAATCGTTGGCCCCGGCATGGATCAGCTCGACCGCCTCGATGTCGGGCAGAGCGCCGGTGACCATGACCACCGGCAGGTCGGGATGATCGAGCCGCACCATGCGCAGGGCGTCCAGGCCGGTGAAGGCGGGCAGGTTGTAATCGCTCAAGATGATGTCGGGATGGAATTCCCTCAGCGCTTGATCGAAGGCGGCGCTGGTGGTCACCCGGCGGACCGTGAAGGCGATCCCCTCTTTGCGCAGCTCGTGCTCCATGAGCTGGGCGTCCGAGGGGGTGTCCTCCAGCATGAGAATACGCAGTTCTTGGGGGGGAGTGGTTTCGGGCACGATTACCTCTTCGTCGCCAGCGGCGGTCGATTGACCAGCAGCCAGTACATGCCCATTTCGGCCACCGTTTTGGCGAACGCGTCGAACTCCACCGGTTTGCTGATGAAGCTGTTGACCCCCAGGTTGTAGCTTTCGGCCACATCGCGGTCCTCTTTGGAGGAGGTCAGCACCACCACCGGGATGGTTCGGGTCCGTTCGTCGGACTTGATGCGGCGCAGTACCTCCATGCCGTCGACCTTGGGCAGACGCAGGTCGAGCAGGATCACCTTGGGGCCGTTTTCGACCGAACGGTGGCTGTAGTCGCCTTGGGCGAAGACAAAATCCAGCGCCTGCGCCCCGTCTTTGACCCACTCCAGCTTGTTGGCCAGGTGTTGTTTGTTCAGGGCACGGATCGCCAGCTCTGCGTCGGTGGGGTTGTCCTCCACCAACAGGATCTCAACTTCGTTCATCGCTTCACTCATGATGCGTCTCCTCGATGGGCAGCGTGAAATAAATGGTTGCACCCTCCCCAACACGACCTTCTGCCCACACCCTGCCGCCATGCCGGGTTACGACCCGTTTGACGATGGCCAGGCCGATGCCGGTCCCCTCGAACTCCTCGATGCTGTGCAGTCGCTGGAAGACCCCAAAGAGTTTGTCGGCGTAGCGCATATCGAAGCCAACCCCGTTGTCGCGGACGAAGTAGATCGTCTCCCCCTCCCCCGGCGTGGCCCCCACGACAATGTGGGCCTGCGCCTTGGGGGCGGTGAACTTGATGGCGTTGGTCAGCAGGTTGACGAAGACCCGCTCCATCATGGCGCGGTCGGCATGGGCGCTGGGCAACGGCTGGATCTCCACCTCCACCTGCCGGTCGGCCATGTTGGGGGCCAGCTCCGCCAGGGTGCCGCGCACCAGCGCCGCCATGTCGATCGCGCCCAACCGCATCTCCTGACGGCCGGTGCGCGAAAAACTCAAGATGTCGTCGATAAGCTGGGCCATCCGCTGGGTGTTGTCCCGCACCACATTGAGCAGCCGCTGCCCCTCGGCGTCGAGTGTGGTCGCGTATTCCTCCAGGACGATCTGTGAAAAACCGTCGATGGCCCGCAGCGGCACCCGCAGATCGTGGGAGACCGAGTAGGCGAACGATTCAAGCTCGGCGTTGGCCTCTTGCAGCTCTTGGGTGCGCTGCGCCACCCGTCGTTCCAGGTCGCGGTTGAGCTGTTTGATGGCGTTTTCCGCCAACACCTGCTCGGTGATGTCGTGCACCGTCCCCACCGAGCGCAGCGGCTTGCCCTCATCGTCGTAATAGGTCTTGCACCGTTCGTTGACGTATTTCACCCGGCCATCGTTCATCAACAGGCGGTGCACGATGTTGTAGGGGGTGTGGTTGGCGACCGACTCGGTATAGGCGTTGTTGACCCTGTCGCGGTCGTCGGGATGGATGCCATGGAGGAAGGCCTCGTAGGAGGCGCCGAATTGCTTCGGGTCGATTTCGAAGATGCGGTAAATCTCGTCGGACCAGGTCAATACGTTGTGGATCAGGTCGAGGCTCCAGTTGCCCAGGTGGGCCATGCGCTGCGCCTCGGCCAGGCTGCGCTCGCTGCTGCGCACCTCCTCCTCGGCCTGCTTGCGCGTGGTGATGTCCATGACCACCCCCTGAACCCTGCTGGGGTTGCCGCCTGCATCGCGCACCAGCTCCCCACGCGCCAACATCCACCCGTGGTCGCCCCCCGTTTTCACCATCTCCAGTTCAATCTCGTAGGGGGTGCCGGTTTCGACGGCGCGGGCGATGGAGGCGCTCAACCGCGCCCAGCTTTCGGGGGTGAACAGTTTTTGGGATTCGGTCAGCAGCGGCGGCGGCAAGGCGGGGTCGAAACCGTACATCTCGTAAAGCACCTGGGACCAATAAACCTCGGTGGTCGCCAGATCGACATGCCAACTGCCCAAATGGGCGATGCGCTGCGCCTCGGCAAGGCTGCGTTCGCTACGCTGTAGCTCCTCCTGAGCACGCTGAATCGCCGTGATGTCGCGGAAGACCACCACCGCCCCGGTGGTGTGTCCCCCCTCTTGGATGGGGGTGCTGACGAAACCGACCTGGAAGCTGCTGCCGTCCTTGCGCCAGTACACATCGTTGCCACGATGCACCACCCCCTGGATGTAGGCCTCCTGAACCGGGCACTCCGACTCCGGGTAGGGGTGGCCGTCGGCGGTGGTGTGGTGGAACAGAGGGTGGGTTTTTTGCCCCAGGATCTCGTCGACGCCGAAACCGAGGAGCTGAGCGGCGGCGGGGTTGACGAAGGTGCAGCGCCCCTCGGGATCGAGGCCGTAGATCCCCTCTCCGGCCGCATTCAAGATCAGTTGATTGCGCTGACTCAACTGCACGACTTCCGCCTGCGCCTTGTTGAGTTCGGTGATGTCGCGGGCGGCGGCGAAGACCCCCAACACCCTGCCCGCCGGATCGCGGTAGACGCTGGCGTTGTAGAGAACGTCGCTGAGATGGCCATTGCGATGGCGCAGGGTGAGGGGGTAGTTGGTCACGACCCCTTCGGCAAAGACCTGCTGATACCCCTGCCGGGCCTTGTCCGGTTCGGTGAAGTAGTCTGAAAAATCGGTGCCGATCAGCGCCTGACGCGCCACCCCGGTCGCCTCGACGGTGGCTTGGTTGACGTCGGTGATCTTGCCCTGGGCGCTGATGGTGACCAGGGGGTCGAGACTGGCCTCGATCAAACTGCGGGTGTATTGGGCGACATCCTCGTGCCCCGAGGAGGGGGAGGAAGGGGGGGCTTTTTCGGGGGGACGAGTCATGGAATCTCCTGCGGCGGGTATCGTTTGGTCTCGAATTCACGCGGGCGTTTGCGCCCGCCGCGTCGGGTCTTGTCGCGGTGGTTCCCCTTCGCCCCGCAAGTGGGGCGAGGGGGCTCAAGCATCCCGTGCGACCACCTGTTCATCCGATGTTGTTGTTTTGCCGAGCGGCGGGGGTTGGTTGGCCGCCTGTGGGTGGATGCGCTGCGCTGATCCACCCTACGGGGCCTTGTCCTCCTGTGGCTGCCAGCGCTGCAAAACCCAGCCGTAGAGCAGCGGCAACACCACTAAACACAGCAACAACGTCGAGATCATCCCCCCCACCATCGGGGCGGCGATCCGCTGCATCACCTCGGATCCTGCACCGTGACCGACAAAGATCGGCATGAGCCCGGCGATGGTCGAAAGGGCGGTCATGGCGATGGGGCGCACCCGCTGCGCCGTGCCCGCTTGTACCGCCCCCCAGATTTCATCCCCCGTTAGCCTGCGCCCCAACGCCTTGCTGCGGCTTGCCGTCTCTTGGTCGATGAAGGTCAGCACCAGCACCCCGATTTCGGCGGCGACCCCGGCCAGCGCAATGAAACCGACCCCCACCGCCACCGAGAGGTTGAAATGCAGCAGGTCGAGCAACCAGATCCCCCCGACCAGGGCGAAGGGGATCGAGGCCATCACCAGCAGCGGTTGACGCAGGTTGCCGAAGTGCAGGTGGAGCAGCAGAAAGATCAGCGCGAGCGTCACCGGCACGATCAGTTGCAGCCGCTCCTTGGCGCGGGTCATGTATTCGAACTGCCCCGACCAAATCAAGGTGTAACCAGGGGGAATCTGCACCTGGTCAACCACCGCCTGCTGGGCGCGGGCCACATAGCCGCCGATGTCGGAGGTGGCCGGATCGACATACACCCAGGCGTTGGGACGGGCGTTTTCGCTCTTGATGACCGGCGCCCCCCGGTGCAGATCGAGCGTGGCCACCAGCTTGAGGGGGATCTGCGCCCCGCTGGGGGTCGCAATCAAGAGCCGCCCGATGGCGTCGGGGTCGCCGCGCAAATCGCGGGGATAGCGCAGGTTGACCGGGTAGCGGGCCAGCCCCTCCACCGTAGAGGTGACCGTCATCCCCCCCAGCGCGGTTTGAATCACCGATTGAATATCGTCCACCGCCAGGCCATAGCGGGCGGCGGCCTGCCGGTCGATGGCGATGTCGAGGTAATACCCCCCGGCGGTCCGGTCGCCGAAGGCCGACAGGGTGTCGGGCAGGGTTTTGATCGCCTCCTCCACCTGCAGGGAGAGATCTTGCAGTACCTCCAGGTCGGGGCCGGAGATCTTGATCCCCACCGGGGTTTTGATTCCGGTCGCAAGCATGTCGATCCGGGTTTTGATCGGCATGGTCCAGGCGTTGGCCAGCCCTGGGTATTGAATCGCGGCGTCCATGCGCCGCATCAGCTGCGCGGTGCTCTCTTCGGGGTTGGGCCACTGCTCTTTGGGTTTCAGGCGGACGGTGGTTTCGAGCATGGTCAGCGGCGCCGGATCGGTGGCGGTGTCGGCCCGCCCCACCTTGCCAAAGACCGAGGCCACCTCGGGGAAGGTGTGCAGGATCCGGTCGGTCTGCTGGAGTAGCTCGCTCGCCTTGGTGATCGACAGGCCGGGGAAGGTGGTCGGCATGTAGAGAATGTCCCCCTCGTCGAGCGGCGGCATGAACTCCGTGCCCAGGCGACTCAAAGGAATCCAACTGGCGGCAAGCAGCAGGGCGGCGGCCAGCGCCACGACAACCCGATAGCGGATGGCGCCCGCCAAAATCGGGGTGTGCAGCGCCGTCAGGGCGCGGCTCAGGGGGTTGCGGGCTTCGGGCAGAATGTTGCCGCGCAGCAGGTAACCCATCAGTACCGGCACCACCGTCACCGCCAAGATCGCGGCGGCCGCCATGGCATAGGTTTTGGTGAAGGCCAGCGGCGCGAAAAGCCTTCCCTCTTGGGCTTGCAGGGTCAGCACCGGCAAGAACGACACGGTGATGATGAGCAGGCTGAAGAACAAAGCGGGGCCGACCTCGACCCCGGCGCTGCGGATCGCCGACCAGCGCTCGGCCTGGGTTAGGGGGCGAGCCAGCTCCTCGGCGGCCCGTTCCAAGTGTTTGTGGCCGTTTTCGATCAGCACGATGGCGCCGTCGACCATGGCGCCGATGGCAATGGCGATGCCCCCCAGCGACATGATGTTGGCGTTGATCCCTTGCAGCTTCATCACCAGCAGCGCCGCCAAGATGCCCAGCGGCAAGGTGACGACGGCGACCAGGGCGGAGCGCAGATGCAGCAAAAAAGCCAGGCAGACCAGGGCGACAATGATCGATTCCTCGATCAGGGTGGTTTGCAGGGTCGCCACCGCCCGCTCAATCAAGCTGGAGCGGTCGTAGACCGGGACGATTTCGACCCCCGGGGGCAGTCCAGGGGTTAATTCCGTCAGCTTTTTCTTGATCCCCTCGATGGCGGCCAGGGCGTTTTCACCCAAGCGGACAATCGCCACCCCCCCGGCCACCTCCCCCTCGCCGTTGAGCTCGGCCACCCCCCGGCGCAGCTCCGGCCCCAGGTGGATGTGGGCGACCTGCCCGAGCAGGATGGGGACCCCATGCGGGTTAACCCCCAGGGGGACGGCGGCCAGGTCGTCGACCCCGTGCAGGTAACCTAGCCCCCGCACCATGTACTCGGTTTCGCCCATCTCAACCGTCCGCCCCCCGACATCTGAGTTGGAGCGGACGATGGCTTGACGCACCTTGCTTAAAGAAATGCCCGAGGCGGCAAGCCTCTCGGGGTCGATCTCGACCTGGTACTGCTTGACCATCCCCCCGATGGAGGCGACCTCGGCCACTCCCGGCACCGTTTGCAGGGGGTAGCGCAGGTACCAGTCTTGAATCGAGCGCAGGTCGGCCAGATCGTGCTGCCCGTTGCGGTCGACCAGGGCGTACTCGAAGACCCAGCCGACCCCAGTGGCGTCGGGTCCCAGGGTGGGGGCGACCTCGGCGGGGAGTTTGCGGGCGGCGCCGCTGAGCGCCTCCAACACCCGGGAGCGCGCCCAGTAAAGGTCGGTCCCCTCCTCAAAAAGGACGTAGACAAAGCTCACCCCGAAGAAGGAATACCCCCGCACCGTCTGCGCCTTGGGGACCGCGAGCATGGCGGTGGTCAGGGGGTAGGTGACCTGGTCTTCGACCACCTGGGGCGATTGTCCGGGGAAGTCGGCGCTGACAATGACCTGGGCGTCCGACAGGTCGGGGATGGCGTCGAGCGGGGTGGTTTTGGCGGCCCAGAGTCCGGCGGCGGCGAGTAGGGCGGCCAAAATCAAGACCAGCGCCGGATTGCGGGTCGAGGCGGTGATGAGGCGGGCGATCATGGGCGAACTCTGGCAGGGAGGGGTGCCGTGTTGGGCGGCAAGAAATCCCCCCCGACCCCCCTTTTGAGAAGGAGGGGGTGCCCATGGGAGAGGTCGGGGCGAGGTTTCTCAGCGCCCATGGGGGAGGCCCCAGCCAAGCCGACTGCAAGGCGGCAAAGGGTGAGGCGGAGGTCTTGCCCCCCCCGTGCCAAAGGGGGGGTAGGAGCCTGTCGGACGTGAGGCCGTCCTACTGCGTCGGCGGGGAATCGGTTTATTTCCCTGCCCTTTTTCGGCACATAGTCACCACTGTGATCCTCAAAAGGGCAAAAAAACGACCTCGACTCCCCATCCGACTCGCTACGGACGCTCAAGCCCGACAGGCGCCTAGGAGTCTGTCGGACTTGAGATCGTCCTACTGCGCCGGCGGGTAATCGGTCCAAATTTCCCCGGTTTTTCGTCACATAGCCACCACTATGATCCTCGATTCCCCACTCGGCTCGCTACGGACGCTCAAGCCCGACAGACTCCTAGGGGGGATTTTTATGCGGCGGTCGCGGCTCATGGCCTGCCCCCCGGCAGCGTCATCCCTTTCAGGCTCATCCCGCCCATGTCGAGGTCGCCCGCATCCTGCTCGACCTGGGGCGCCATCCGCTTGGCCACCGCCTCGCGCAGGCTCGACTCCGAATCGATCAAAAACTGCGCCGAGGTCACCACCGTCTCCCCCCCCTTGAGCCCTTTGAAAATCTCGGCCCGCCCATCTTCGATCCTCCCAACCGTCACCTCGCGCGGCTCGAAGCGTCCCTCGCCGGCGGCGATGAAAACCCGGTCGTGCTTGCCGGAACGGACCACTGCCTCCAGTGGCACCGTCACCCCCTGGCGAGGGGCGGTTCTCAGGGTGAGTTGGGCGTACATGCCGGGGCGCAGACGCAGGTCGCGGTTGTCGAGCTCGACCCGGACCTGGGCGGTGCGGGTCGCCGCCTCGACCACCGGGGCGATGAAGGCGACCGTGCCGTGCAAGATCTGCCCTGGCAGGGCGGGCAGGGCTATGTCGGCCAGATCCCCTACCTTCACCTGTTCGATGTCGTCCTCGTAGACCGCCCCCTCGACCCAAACCCGGCTCAGGTCGGCGATCTCGTACAGGGTGGTCGCGGGGGTGACGTAGCCGCCGGGGCGCACCCCGATTTTGAGCACCTGGCCGCCCTGTGGGGTATGAATATGCAGGGCGGTTTTTGGGGCGCCCCCCGCCTCAATCTCTTTGATTTGGTGGGGGGGCACCCCGAGCAGCTCCAACCGCCGCCGCGCCGCCTGGGTCACCGGGCTGGTCGCCCCCTCTTGGCGCAGCGCCAGCAGATACTCCTCTTGACTGGCGATCTGGGTGGGGGAGTAGAACGCCAGCAGCATGGCGTCGGGGGCGACCTTCTCGCCTGTCTCCGAAACGAATAGCCGCTGGACCCACCCCTCGCTGCGGGGGTGGATCCGGGTCAGCCGGTTTTCGTCGGGGACCACGTTGCCCCAGGCGGCGACGGTGGTGTGGATTGTCCCGACCTGCGCCTGGGCGGTACGCACGCCCAGGTTTTGGCGCACCACCGGATTAATGGTGACCGTCCCGACCGGATGGTCGCCCCCTTCCGAGTCCGCATAGACCGGGATGTAGTCCATTCCCATCTCGTCCTGGGCCGGGACGGGGGAGGTGATCGCCGGATTCATGGGGTTGCGATAAAAGAGGGGCTGCGGTTGCACCGTGGCGGGCGTTGCGGCTTGTGTCCCTTGGGAAGATTGGGGTTGGGCGGGGAGAAGCCACCCTCCCGCACCGGCCCCGACCATTCCCCCGGCGACCAGCCCAAGCAGTAAGGATTTCGCGTTCATGGGGTCACCTCCTGGCCGACGGCGGCGTCGAGCCGCGCCTGGGCCTGGAATGCAAGGATGCGGGCACGCAGCGCCATCACGGTGTCGCTCAGTTGCGTCAGCCGGGCCCGGACCAGGTTGAGAAAATCGACCTTGCCAACCCCGTAGGCCGCCTCCATCGCGGTCACTGTTCCCTGGGCGGCGGGGAGGATGCGCTCGTCGTAGTCGGCGACGGTGGCGAGGTATCGATTGAGCTCGGCGACCAGGGCGATCACCTCGGCCCGCACCCGGTTTTCGGCTTGGTGCCGTCGGTGCCCGGCGGCGCTTTGCTCCGACCGGGCCTGGTCGAGCAGGGGCACCTGGCGGCTGGAGCCGTGCAGCGGCAAGGTCGCCGAGAGGGTGATCGAGGCCAGATCGCGGCGGTTGCCGCTGCGGATGCCGTAGCTCGCCCCCAGATCGAAGGTGGGGATCCAGGCGCTGTCGGCCAACCCCACCCCCGCCCGCGCGCCAGCAATTTCGGCGGCGGCGGCCATCAGCAGGGGACGGGCTTGCAGCGCTTTCGCCATCGGGGGGGTGGGTTCGACGTGGGCGGGCAGGGGGGGGAGATCCCTGTCGGGCAACATGATCGGGGTGTTTGGGGGCAGATCGAGCAGGGCGGCGAGCTGGGCCTGCGCGCCGGCGCGCTGCGCTTGGAGCGCCGCGATGGTCGGGTCGATCCTGGCCCGCTCGGAGCGCGCCAGCCAGACATCGCCCTGGAACCCCTTGCCGACCCGGTAGCGGGCCTCGGCCCCCTCCACCAACCGATTGAGCTCCTCGGTGGTTTGCCAGTGCAGCGCCAGCGCCCGGTCGAGGTAGGCCAGATGCCACCAGGTCAGCTTGACCTCCCGCGCCAGGGCAAGACGTGCTTCAGCCAGTTGGGCCTGCCCCCCGGCCGCTTTGGCCTGGGCAATCTGCCGTTGCAGATCGAGCCGTCCGGGATAGGGGAGCGGCTGCGTCACCCCCACCACCACCTGGGTCATTGGGTCGCGGTCCAGTCCCGGCGCGCTCGGGGGCATGTTGACCACCCCCAGGCTCGCCTTGGGATCGGGCAGGACCCCGGCAGGTTCGACCGCCGCTTGCAGCCCGGTCAGGCGGGCCTCGATGGCTGCCAAATTGGGATTGTGGGCCAGAGCCTGGGCGACCGCTTGGTTCAGGGAAAGGGGGGCATCCTGGGCCTGGGCACCCCAGGGCAGGGCGAGCGCGACAAGCCAGAGGCAACGGAAGATCGACATGGGGTGCATCCTGATCGGTCGGTGGAATGGGACCGCACGACAACGCCCCGGCACGGGCCGGGCGAGGATCAGGCAATCAACAGATCAGGCGGGCAGACCCCACCCCAGAAGAGGGGGGCGGCGTTCGCAAGGTAGGGAAAACGGTGGTTTGGGGGGCGGGGCGCGGCAGGGGTAAGAGCGCCATCACGACCGGCAGGGGACTGGCGAGGTCGAGCCAAGCGCCGTCGACCGGCGCTGCCCCGGTGGGCAGATGTCCCCCTTGGGCCGGGTCGATGCAGCAGCCGTGGGGGTCGTGGGGGGCGGCGCTGCCGGTTTGTGCCTCATTCTCATTGCAGCAGAAGGGCTTGGCCGCCTTCTCATGCCCCTGGCGGTGCATCCCGTCGGCGGGGCATGCAGCCCCTGCCTGGGGTTGCTCCATCCCTTCGTGACCGCAGGCGTGCGCCGACGCGCCGACGCTCAACAGCGTCAGGGCCAACAGCAGCGGGGTCAGAAGACGGGACAGGGTCATGGCATCCACAAAGGATCGAAAGGTTCGAGGACGGCAAAGGTAGGTTGAGGCGAGGAACTTCAGCAAGTTTCCCCTGGGTGCGCGCAAGCTTTAGGGAAACGCCGATTCAAGGCATCCTGCCTTGAATCGGCACGCCTGGCAAAAACCAAAAGCAGGCGCCCTGATGCGACAAGTAGGAGCGCCGCCCTCGGCGCGATTGCGTCTGATGCTTAGGTCGCCTCCTACGACAGCGCGCCATTTTGGCAGCCCATCCCTGGGCTGCTCGGAAGCGCCGAATAAATCGGCGCTTCCCAAAAACTTGTGGAGATGCCCGGCGAGCGCAGGATGCGCGAGCGTTTCAGGAGCGTAGGCGATGGAAAGAGGGTTTCTTTATTCGGCGGGCAGCTGCCCGGTGGCGTCGATCTGCCGCAGCAGTTCGATCACCTTGGGATCGCCCCAGGGGTAGGCGCCGATCACCTTGGTCAGCAATACCCCATCCTTGCTGATGACGAAGGTTTCGGGGTACTTGGTCACCCCGAGCAGCGGTTCTGAGATGCCGCGACCGTTGGGATCTTGAAACAGGGGGAAGGGGATCCCCGCTTGGCCGGTGTAGGCGGCCAGTTGCCGGATGTCGTTGTCGACCGACAGCCCCGCCACCACGAAGCGTTCTTCGGGCAGTGCCTTTGAAAGCGCAATCAGGTCGGGCATCTCCTCTCGACAGGGGGGGCACCAGGTGGCCCAGATGTTCAGGATGACCGTCTTGCCCTTGAAGAGCGCGGTCGAGTCGACCCGCTTGCCGTCCAGGGTGGTCAAGACCAACCGGGGAAAGGGTTTGCCCTCGACCGGCAGGCCGATGTATTGGCCGGTCGCGGCAGGGGCGACGGATGTCGATCCCTTCGGCGTGGGGGCGCTCGGCTCGCTGGAGCAGGCGCTCACCAGCAAGGCGGCGAGCAGGGTCAGGGTCAGGCGGTACAGTTTCAACATGGGGTTTCTCATTGCGGCCTTCAAGGCTCGTTCGGGTACCAGATGCCGGTGAAGTGTTTGGCGCCGTCGTCGGTCATGAAGAGCACCATGATTTGGTGGGCGCCCTGCGCCGACAGGTCGTATCCGGCCATCCACCACCCCCCCATTTTCATCAGCATGTGGGACTCCTCGACGTCGCCGGGGTGGATCACCTTGGAATTGGCGCCGGTCGGCATCACCTCGCCTCCCCCCTGGGCGAACTTCACCATCAGGTTGTGGGTGCCGCCGTGGTCCATGTCGGGGGTGGTCGGCATGACATGAAAGGTCACAGCGATGCCATCGACCTCAACGGTGCGCATGAACATCCCGGTCTGACCATGGCTGGCATGGGGATCGGCGCCGTGGTTCATGCCGGGCATGGTGTGGCCGGTGTGATCCTCGGCCTGGGCGGCCAAGGGGGCGGTCAGCAGGGTGGCCATCGCGGCCAAAAGCCAAAAAGGTTTCATGAATCGAGCCCCTGGATGGGTGGGGAAAGGTTCGGTTTGGGGAGACGGCTTGGGCCAAAGGGTGGGGAGCATAACCCAGGGTTGGGGACGTTGCTCAAGACAAGAGCGTTGTTCCCGCCCGTGGCTTGCCTGGCCCCGGCGGGGCGGGCAAGCTGCCCCTCCCCTTGTTGCATCGGTCTCATGGAGAACAGGCATGAACAGTCGGGACTTCAGTCTGCGCAAGACCCTCAAACGGTTCGGCTCCGAGAGCCTGAACGGCCCCCAGTTGGCAATGCCCGACGCAAGTGCTGCCGAGCGCCGCCGCATCCTTGAGGTCATCATGTGGGTGGCGGTGGTCATCCTGGTGGTGGTGGGGCTGATCCAATTCCCCGCCGGGTACGCCCGTATCGGTTGGTTCGATTTGTCGCTGGCCCTGCTTTTTTACCCCTTGATTCGCATGGTTCGCAGCGGTCGCAACCAGATTCTGGTCGAGACCCTGATTTTGCTGGTCATCATCCCCCTGTATTTGACGCTGCTGGTCGATGGCGGTATCGGAAAATCGGGGATCTTCTGGCTCTTCACCTACCCCCTGTTCGCCTTCGTTTTTAAAGGAAAATTCGGCGGCTGGGTGTGGACCGTGGGGTTCCTGATGCTGGTGGGGGCGATGGTGGGGCTGCGCGAGGCGGGGTTGATGACCTTGGCCTTCGACAACGATACCTTGACCTATTTTGCGGTCAGTTATCTGTTCGTGGCCATGTTCGCCCAACTCACCGAATGGAGCCGAGATCGCCACCACAGCCGCCTGCAAGAGGCCAACCAGGTGCTGGGCCGGGAGGTGGAGCGGCGGCGCATCGCCGAAGAGGGTCACCGTTTGGCCGAGGAGCGGCTGACCCGCTGCCTCGATGGCTCGCGCATCGGGGTGTGGGATGCCCAGTCCTCCCACGGCGAGGTCTTCGTCTCCCCCAGCTTTCGTGAATTGGTGGGGATTTCGGGCAACCAACCGTTGACCTTCGACGAGATGAAGGGGTGGCTTCACCCCGCCGAACGGGAATCGGTGATCGCCCACATCTTCGGCGAGGGGTTGGGGAGCGGTCCGTTTTCGCTGGAACACCGACTGCGTCATCCCGATGGCGACTACTTCTGGGTGATGCACCGGGGCCGGGTCGAGCGCGACCCGAGCGGATCGTTGATACGGGCATCCGGATCGCTGATCGACATCGGCGAGCTGGTGCACACCCGAACCGACCTGGGGCAGGCGTTGCAAAAGGCCGAGGAGTCGGGGCGGCTCAAATCGGAGTTCGTTGCCAACGTCAGCCATGAAATTCGCACCCCGCTGATGGGGGTGCTGGGGATGGCCGAGTTGATTCTCGATACCGAGCTGACTGCCCAGCAGCGCCACCAGATTGAGGCGATCGGGACCAGCGCCCGCACCTTGCGGCGCATCCTCGACGATATTCTCGATTTCTCCCGCCTCGAAAACCGTGGGGTCGAGTTGGTCGAAGCCCCCTTCGATCCCCGCCGTCTGGTCTGGGAAAGCGCCCGGCTGATGATCCCGCGCCGTCCCAAGTTGCGCTACGGGATCTACATCGACCCCGAAATCCCCATGCAGCTGCTCGGCGACCGGGACCGGCTGGCCCAAGTACTCGGCAATTTGATTGGTAATGCCGCCAAATTTACCCCCGAGGGGGCGATCCACATTTCCCTGACGCGAGAAGAGGATGAAAAGGGGGGGTGGATCAAGTCGATGGTGTGCGATACCGGCATCGGCATCTCCGAGCAGGTGCAGCACCTGCTGTTTCAACCCTTCAGTCAGGTTTCGGGGGAGGCTGCGAGGCTGCACGGCGGCTCGGGGTTGGGGCTGGCGATCTCGCGGCGGTTGGTCGAGGCGATGGGGGGGGAGATCGGAGTCGAAAGCCGCGAGGGGGAGGGGGCATGTTTTTGGCTGCGCCTCCCCCTCGAAGAGCCCCCCAAGGGTGAAAACCTGCGTCACGCCCTGGGGGGGCGTCGCATCCTGCGGTTGGGGGATGCCTGCGCCGAGGGGGAGCAGGCCTGGCGCGCCTGGGAGGTCGACTGCCTTTCGGAGGGGGCGAGCGAAGGATTCGATGCGGTGGTGGCGGTGGAGGAGACGGTCCCTAGCGATCCGGTGCAGTGGCGGCAAGAGCGACTGGGGGGAGGCAAAGATCCCAGCATTCCGGTGCTGATGATTGTTCCCCCCTGGCCGGGGGATCGTCTGCCCTGGCATCTGCTGGAGGGGGGGATCGAGGCGGTTTTGCCCGCCGGGGTGCCCATGCGAGGGTTTGGTCGAACCCTGGCCGGCATCCTTCCCTCCCAGCCGGTCGCCGACGACCGCAGCGGGGTGGTGCGACGCCATTTGCGGGTGTTGCTGGTCGAGGATCAGCCGATCAGCCGCGAGGTTTTGACGATGCAACTGCAAAAGCTGGGGGTCGAGGTTGAAAGTGCGGTCAACGGTGAGGAGGCCTGCACCCGCTTCGCCGAGCGCCCCTTCGATCTGGTGCTGATGGATTTGCAAATGCCGGGGATCGACGGTTTTAGAGCCACCAAACGGATGCGGATTCTCGAAGAGCGGACCGGGATCCACACCCCCATCATCGCCTTGAGTGCCAGCGCCCTGAGTGAAGACCGGCAGCGCAGCATGAACGCCGGGATGGATGGTTTTCTGGGCAAACCGGTGGAGACCCAGGATTTGCGCAGGTTGATTGATGAGTATTGCCCGGAGGTGGGGGAGTAGGAGGGGCTGACCAGAACGGCCAGAATGTAAATTGGCGTCAATTTTGCGGAGATGTCCCTCAAGGCCGAGAATCCGGGCCGCAAAGGAGCGGTGATGGAAAATCTCAACATGGGGGTTGCTTTGCTCCGAAACAAGCGTGGCGTATCTCGCTACGGGCGTGGATCCCGTGCGATGCCCGGGGCGATTGACTACACTACGCGCCCAGTGGGCCATGAGAAGGGCCAACTAAAAGCAAGGTTGAAACAGGTATTCCCGGAGCGGGGCGACGAAGTGGGTTAGAGACGACCTTCGCGGGAGGGCCGTTGTGCAAACAGGGGTGGTGAATAGGGTGGCGAAACTAAATGTTGGGTGCGGGCGAGATATTCGCAGTGATTTTGTCAATTTGGATGTCGTTCAACTTCCGGGAGTCAATGTCGTCCACGATTTGGAAGCGTTTCCTTGGCCGTTCGAGGACTCGACCTTCGACGAGATTCACCTCATCAATGTGTTGGAACATTTGCCCGACACCATTCGCACATTGGAGGAGCTGCACCGAATTTCAAAACCTGGTGCCACGGTGATTGTCCGGGTTCCATTCTGGAACTCCCCCGACATGCTGGCCGATCCCACGCACAAGAAATCGTTCAGCGAGCGAACCCTCAATTTCTTCGATCCCGACTTTCCCGAGTGCAAAGATCGCCCCTACTACAGCAACGCCCGATTCAAGATCGAGCGCAAGTATGCCTACGTTCGAATGCGTTATTACCTCAAGATCGGTATCCCCCTGCTAACGATCCCCCTGTTTTTTTTAGCCCGTTTTATGGGGGCCATCGTGTGGGTGATCGAGTTCAAGATGACAGCCAGAAAGTGACAGAGTTATTTCAACCTTGGCCGGGCATGTCGTTGCCATGAAAAAAAATGTTTTATGGATGCTGTTGTCGGTGTTCAGCATCCAGGGAGCGGCCTACATCGGGCAGTTGATTCTGGCTGGGATGTTGACGGTCGAGGGTTTCGCCACGGTTCGAACCGTCGAGGCGACCTTGCAGGTGTTGGCGACCGTGGCGCCGCTGGGGATGTCCCTGCTGGTGGTTCGGCTGGCGTCGCAGTCGACCGAGTCAGCGCAAACGGGCAGGGTGTTGACCTCCTACATGACGATTGCCGGGGTTTCGGCCCTCATCGTAGCGAGCCTGGGGGCGGCAGTTGTGGCGCTGCACCCCACGCCGGTGGGGGAGTATTTCGGCGCATTGGTGTGGGTGGTGGTGCTGACAAGCGTTGGACGCACTGCGCTCAACTATTTTTACGGCAAAGAGCGCTTCGGGCTTATTTCGGTCACCACGTTCGTCGCCTCGGCGGCCTCCTTGGGGCTGTTGGTGGTGTTGGTCGACCGTTGGCAGATGGATGGTTGGGTATTTTCGCGCTACGTGGCGGAAGGTTTGGTTGTCCTAGCGGGGATCTATTTCGTCGGGCCGATGCTGTCCCGGCACCGCATGTTATGGGGTGAGATCGCAGAGGTATGCCGCGAAGGGGTGGCGGTTTCAGCGTCGTTGATTTTTAGGAGCGCCATCGACAACGCCCCCTTCCTGATCTTTGCCTTCCTGGCAGCGTCGCAGGTCGAGATCGCAATCTATGGGATGTGCACGCTTCTGGTTGCGGGGGCGATGATCCTGCCTTCCAGTTTGGTCGGGGTCATGTTGCCCCGCTACGGGAAAATCCAACAAAACGCCCCTGAGGAGTTGCTGGGCCAGCATCGAAAGTATGAACGTTATGTGGCGCTTTCCGGTGTGGTTGTTGCGCTGGCCCTGGTAGGATTGGGATTGTTGGCACAGCAATTTTCGGGGAAGTTTTCCGATGTTTATCCGTACATTGCCATTGTTGCAATGATCGTTCCGATTCGGGCATTGGCCGCATTGAATGGAAATATTTTGTTTGTTAGAGCACAAACGGCGATTGGCGCCAGAATTAATATTATTTGTGCCGTTGCCATTGTGGTATTGTCGCTTTTCTCGGGCCATGTCTATGGGTTGTGGGGGGTTATAGTGGCGAGTTTGCTTTCCGAGTTTGCTGCCATGGTTGTTTTTCGCCTGTATGCAAATAAATCAGCCGTCAGGCGCTAAGATTTTTTCTTACCATTGGGAATTGGACTCGCCGCGCTAGTAACGTTTATGTGCGTGGGGATCTGGTTGATTAGGGTTGACCATGGAATCAATTGTGACGGTGTTGTTGTGTGTTTATCTTGCGGCGACACTGCGCTACAGCGGTGGTATTTATGGTTTTTTGAAGCTGTTCTTGTTTGCACATGTTTTTGGGGATTTCATCTCGGATGATTATTGGACATATACGCAAACTAATTATAACGATCTGAGGGATATTCCGAGCGATGTCCGGCTTTATGGGAATCTGTATCTTGGCATTGCGATTTTTGCCGCCGACGTTGGTTTTTTATTGGTTCGTCGGTACTTGATGAAGAATGACAGGGTTGTGCATTATGGTGGTCAGTGTGGTTTCGGTGTTTCCAAGCCGCTGGGCCTGACGCTGCTTGTCGTTGGATTTTCTGTCGATTTGTTTATTGCATCTAAAGTCGGTTTTTTGTACGTAACCCCCTCCGAAACCGTTGGGTACTACGGGTTGTATGGCGTTGCAAACACATTGATACCGATTGGAGCAGGCGCCTTTTTTGGGTTGAATATCATTCCGGCAATGGTTGTTTTCCTGGTTGCGTCATTGTTTTCTTATTCAAAAGCCCAGGCAGTAATTTCTTTATTATTGTACCTTGCGTATTGTGCTTATGGCTATGGAATAGTCCGACTTCGTGCCGCAGTTGTGCGTGAAATATTCTCTGTCAAAGGGGTGGCTATTGTACTGATCATGATCACCCTGATAGGGGCTCGGGTGGTAACCCGGTCGGGGGGGCAGATGGGGGATGTTGCCATTGATGGATTGGCAAGGAATATAATTCTTGCAACGGACGCCCGGTTTTTAGGTGGGATCCATCGCACCTATCTCGCCGCTACAGATGAGGTGTTGTCGGGGCGAATGGAGACAATGGAGGGGTATTACCATTTTCAAACCCTCTATCTCTGGATCCCGCACGCATTATGGAAAGACAAACCTCCCGTCGCTTCGCAAGAGGTGTATTTTTATGTACATGCAATCGAGCCTTATGGAACATCATTTGCTATTAATCCATTCGGGTATTTGTTGATTGATTATGGATTGTTTGGGGCCTGGTTTGGGATGTTGCTCCTTGGCGCCGGATTGGCATATATCGAGGGACGGCTCGTCAGGGGTGTCTCGCACTGGAGTACCTCCGAAGACAAGAGGGCAATGGGAGCAGGGTTTATTGCGGTTTGGGTGGCATTGTCTTTTCCGCTATCTGAAGCAGGGATTCCACCACTGATTCTTTTAGGGGGAAGTTATTCTGTGGCGTGCGTCGTAGGCTTTCTTGCTTACAGGGCCGTTTGTCTCGTAGGGCCCCGACGTCCTTTTCTGGGGGCAGCAAAGCAAGAAAAAAGCCATCAGGATTAGATGTCAGATAATTCAATAAAGACTTGCATAGAATGAGCATGAAAATCTGTTTTTTTGCCCGGGTACGCGACAAAGCACTCTTCGAAGTTGTCGAGTTTTACAAGGTCGACATCGACGCACTGCGTGCCTTGGGGCACGAGGTGGTTTGCGTGAACACCTTCGGGGAGTTGCTGCGCACCCGGTGCGATCTGTACTACATCTGGTGGTTCGGTTATGGGGTGTTCCCAACCTTGCTGGCCAAACTCAAGGGGCGTCCAGCCGTGATGACGGGGGCGGTTCACACCACCAACTGCGGTAGCCTGGCAGATTGGCCGTTTCACAAACGCATCCTGATGGAATTGGCCATGAAGCTTGCCGACCGCAACCTGTTCATCTCCAACACCGATTTCAAGAAGTTGGGATCGTTCGAGGCTCCGGGCCCCGAGATCGCCTACTGCGCGGTCGACACCAAGGTCTATTCCCCCGATGCAGAGGTCCCCAAAACCGACACGGTCGTGACGATTACCCATCTGACCAAGGAGAACGTCGCTCGCAAGCTGCTACTGGAATCGATCGAGGCGTTCGCCCTGTTCTCGAAAAGTCATCCGACCTACACCTACCAGATCTGCGGCTCGTTTGGTGACGCGGTGGAGGATGTACGCCAGCGCAGCCGGGAATGCGGCGTCGAGGACAAGGTGGTGCTGCACGGCCGGGTTTCGCACCAAGACAAAATCGCCTTCTTGCGTGCAGCAAAGGCCTACCTTCAGCCCTCGACCTGCGAAGGGTTTGGATTGGCGATCCTGGAGGCCAAAGGGTGCGGCACCCCTGTGGTGACCTCGCCCGAGCCGTGCATCCTCGAAATCAACGGCGACAGCGTCATCTACGGTCAAACGCAGCAGGAGTGGGCGGAGGGTTTGGCCCGCTTGGCCGACGATCCCTCCTATTTCGAGGCGATGCGCCGCACGGGGCTGGAGCGTCTGGAGCGCTTCACGGTCGAGGCCCGGCGTAGGCAGTTGCAGCGGATTCTCGCCTCGCTGGAGCACCGCTGATGCCCACCACTGTTTTGATGCGCCATCCAGAGGCCAGGGGGACGACACCGTGTGCGGCATAGCCGGTTTTTCGGGCCGTTTTCCCGAGTCCTCCCTGCGACTTATGGGGCAGAAGATCGTTCATCGCGGCCCCGACGACGCGGGGTATTTCCATCGGTCCGAACAGGGGATCGGTCTGGCCCACCGCCGTTTGTCGATCATCGACCTGTCGGCGACGGGGCATCAGCCGATGCTCGATGCCTCGGGGCAGGTGGCCATCGTCTTCAACGGCGAGATCTACAACTTTCGTGAGCTGCGCAGCGAGTTGGAGTCGGGGGGGCACACCTTCCGGGGCCATTCTGACACCGAGGTGTTGTTGCATCTGTACCTGGCCCGGGGCGAGGCGATGCTGCCGTTGCTCAACGGGGTATTTGCCTTTGCCATTTGGGACGGGCGGTCGCAAACGCTGTTGCTGGTTCGCGACGGGATGGGGGTTAAGCCCCTCTATTACGCCCAGACCAACGCCGGAGTGGTGTTCGCCAGCGAATTGAAGGCGCTGCTGGTCCATCCCGAGGTTGAACGCAGCATCGATCCCCAGGCGGTGTGGCAATACCTGACCTACCTATGGTGTCCGGCGCCGCGAACCATTCTGGCCGGGGTGAAAAAGGTGTTACCTGGCCATGCCATGTCGATTCGCGACGGTAAGATCGAGCGGCAGTGGCAGTATTACGAGCTCCCCTACGATCAGGCGATTGAGCCATGGTCGGCCGAGGAGGCCGCCCGACGGGTCGAGGAGTCGGTGCGCACTGCCGTGACGCGGCAGATGGTCGCCGACGTACCGGTAGGAGCCTTCCTGTCGGGGGGGCTCGATTCGAGCGCGGTGGTCGCCTTCGCCCGTCAGGTCGAGCCCGAGGTCAGGCTTCAGTGTTTCACCATCGCGCTCAAGGGGGGGGGGCAGGAGGGGTTCGCGGACGACCTCCCTTACGCCCAGCGGGTGGCCCGCCACCTGGGGGTTGATCTGCACACCATCGAGGTGGGCCCCGAAATCACCGGCCACCTGGCGCAGATGCTTTACCATCTGGACGAACCGCAGGCCGATCCGGCCCCCCTCAACGCGCTGTTCATCTCGAAATTGGCGCGGGAACACGGCATCAAGGTGCTGCTGTCGGGGGCGGGGGGGGACGATATTTTCAGCGGTTACCGCCGCCATTTTGCCCTGCAACAGGAACGTTATTGGCAGGGGCTGCCCCGCTGGAGCCGCAGGATGCTCGCCGCCGGGGCGCATCGTTTGCCGACGGGACATCCCGCGCTGCGCCGCCTGCGCAAGGCCTTTGAGTACGCCGACCTGCCCACCGACGAGCGGCTGGCCAGCTACTTCTTCTGGGGGCGTCCCGAACGGTTGCAGCGTTTGCTCGCCCCCGAGGTCCGGGCCCAGCTGCGCGACACCTCGCCCGCCGACCCGTTGGTCCAGGCCCTCGGCCGGGTCCCTGCGCATCGCGACCGGCTCGACAAGATGCTCTTTCTTGAAAGCAAATTCTTCCTGGCCGACCACAACCTCAACTACACCGACAAGATGGGGATGGCAATGGGGGTCGAGGTCCGGGTCCCCTTGCTTGATCCCGATCTCGTGGCGCTCGCCACTCGTTTGCCTGTGGCGTTCAAGCAGCGGGGTCGGGAGGGGAAATGGATCTTCAAGAAAGCGATGGAACCTCATCTGCCCCATGACGTGATCTACCGCCCCAAGACCGGGTTCGGCGCCCCGCTGCGCACTTGGTTGCGCGGCGAAAGTCAGCTTCAGCCGTTGCAGCGCGACCTTCTTTCCCGTGAGGCGATACGCAGCCGGGGGATCTTCGATCCAGACGAGGTGGCGGCGCTGGTCAAGGAGGATGCCCAAGGAAGGGTCGACGCCAGCTACACCATTTTCTCTCTGATGTGCATCGAGCTGTGGTGTCGCATCTTTTTGGATGAAACCGTAACCCCATGAAAAAAGCGCTGATTGTGTTCGGGACCCGCCCCGAGGCCATCAAGATGGCGCCGGTTGTGCGCCGGATGAAGGAGTCGTTTGCCGGAGAGGTCCGGGTGTGCGTCACCGCTCAGCACCGGCAGATGCTCGATCAGGTTTTGAACCTGTTCGGCATCGTCCCCGAGTACGACCTCGACCTGATGAAACCGGGGCAGGATCTGACCGACATCACAGCCCATGTACTGCTGGGATTACGGGTGGTGTTGGCCGAGTTTCAGCCGGATGTTTTGCTGGTGCACGGCGATACGACCACCACCTTTGCCGCCGGTCTGGCCGCCTACTACCAGCGGATTGCGGTCGCCCATGTCGAGGCGGGGCTGCGGACCGGTAACCGTTACTCCCCCTGGCCCGAGGAGATGAACCGCAAGCTGACCGGGTCGCTGGCGACGTTTCACTTCGCGCCGACCTCGACCTCACGCGACAATCTGCTGCGCGAGGCGGTCCCGGCGCACGAGGTATACGTCACCGGCAATACGGTGATCGACGCTCTGCTCGACGTGGTGGCGATGATCGAGGCCAATGAGGGGCTGCGTGCCGATCTTGATGGGCGGTTCGCTTTCCTTGATCCCGCCAAACGGACCATCTTGATCACCGGCCATCGGCGCGAGAATTTCGGGGCGGGGTTCGAGCGTATTTGCGCCGCGCTGGCAAGGCTGGCCGAGCGGGAGGATGTGGAGCTGGTGTATCCGGTCCACCTTAATCCCAACGTGCAGGAGCCGGTGCGCCGCCTGCTGGGGGCGCGCTCCAACATCCATCTGATCGAGCCGTTGGACTATCTACCCTTCGTCTACCTGATGAACCGGGCGCACCTTATCGTCACCGACTCCGGTGGCGTTCAAGAGGAGGCCCCCTCGCTGGGCAAGCCGGTGTTGGTCATGCGTGACACCACCGAACGACCCGAGGCGGTTGCAGCGGGGACGGTGAAACTGGTGGGGACCGACGCCGAGGTGATCGTGCGCGAAACCGAACGTTTGCTTGATGACGGGCAGGCCTATCGGGCGATGGCGTACGCCCATAACCCGTACGGCGACGGAAAGGCGGCGCAGCGCATCGGCGAGGTTTTGACGGGCGCGTTCTTATGAACGCCAATATGGAGAGGGAATCGTTTGCTAATATTCTAAGAGGTGTGGCAAGCCTGAGTGTGCTGATCGCGCATTACATCGGGGTATTTAACTTGTTACGGGGTGGGTACGCAGGGTTTGAACCCCTGGCCGAAAGCCCTTTGCCCTACTGGGATGCCGTAAGGTTCTATATTCCGATGTTTAATTACGGTCCCTTCTGGGTCGCACTTTTTTTTCTAATCAGCGGGTTCGCTATTGCGCTAATGGTCGCGAGACTTAGCGAATATGAACACTGGAAAACGGCTTTTATAACTGGACGTGTATTTCGTATTTGGCCTACCTATTTGATTGGTTTGTCCATCACCATAATGGCCTTCTATATCGCAGGTATTGCCACTGGAATCGGCTATCATCCCGACTTCTTAAAAGTGGTTGTTCAGCTGGTGACTTTGATGGACTTGCTCGGTGATGGCGTCGTTTGGACGTTGGGCATAGAAATCAAGTTCTATGCATTGTGTGTGATGTTTTCAGCCTCGATTTTGTATGGGCGTTTTGCCCTCTTCGTAGGGTTGTCGTTATTGGCGATAATCGAAATGTTGTTCGGCCAGACCCATCCCTTACTGGAGGCCATTCTTTTTGCGCCAAAATACATCGTTTTCATGCTTGCAGGGGTTGCTTTCGCCCTTCATTACCGTGGCGTGTATAAAAATCGAGAACTTGTAGGGATGGCGGTGGCAAGTTATCTGGTTTTTGCCGTATGTAGTGTCCCTGAATTGCGGTTCAACTATTTACTTGCACTGATCGTGTTCGCCGCTATGTATTTGGGGCGCGAACGTATTCAATCAAATCGTTTTTTCGATTTCTTTGCCAACATCAGTTATCCACTTTATGTCAGCCATGCCGCCATGGGTTACGTAGGTATGAGGATGATGATCGGGGGCGGGGTTCCTCCAGAGCTGGCATTGTTTATTCAAACCACAACGGCGTTATTGGTAGGATGGACCATCCACCGTTACGTAGAAACTCCCACCCACATCCTCGGTAAAAGAAAAACCAAAAAAACCCTGAATTATTTCAATCGCAAGACGGTTTCTGCGTGAGGTTTCAATGTTGAAAAGTCAACGGGTCTGTGTCGTCGGTCTGGGCTACATCGGTCTGCCGACGGCGGCGCTTTTGGCCAATGCCGGTTACAGCGTGCACGGCGTCGACGTCAATCCGCATGCGGTCGAGATCATCAACCAGGGCAAGATCCACATCGTCGAGCCCGACCTCGATACCTTCGTCCATTCGGCGGTGGCCTCGGGACGACTGAAGGCGGCGCTGACCCCGGTGTTGGCCGACATCTTCATGATTTGCGTCCCCACCCCCTTTCTGCACGACGACAACCCCATCCCCCAGCCCGACCTGAGTTACGTCGAGGCGGCTGCCAGAGGGATTGCCGACTTCGTACAGCCCGGCAACCTGATTATTTTGGAGTCGACCTCGCCGGTGGGGACGACCGAGACGATCCGAGACGTTCTGGCGGGGTGCGGGATCGACGTCGCCATGCTGCACTTCAGCTATTGCCCCGAGCGGGTACTGCCGGGGCGGATCATGATCGAGCTGATCGAAAACGACCGGGTGGTGGGGGGGCTGACCCCCGAGGCGACCGAGCTGACGGCGGCGTTTTACAAGACCTTCGTGCAGGGGGAGGTCCTCAAGACCACCGCTCGGACGGCGGAGATGTGCAAGCTGGTGGAGAACAGCTCCCGCGATGTTGGCATTGCGTTCGCCAACGAGCTGTCGATGTTGTGCGACGGGCTGGGGATCGACGTCAACGAGCTGATCCGCTTCGCCAACCGCCACCCCCGGGTCAACATCTTGCAGCCTGGCTGTGGCGTTGGCGGCCACTGCATCGCCGTCGATCCCTGGTTCATCGTGGCCAAGGATCCGGTCCATTCGAACCTGATCCGCACCGCCCGCGAAGTGAACAACTACAAAAACCGCTGGGTGATCGAGAAGGTCAAGAACGCGGCGTTGAAATTCCAGATCGAGCACGGACGTCCAGCCCGCATCGCCTGCATGGGACTGGCCTTCAAACCCGACATCGACGACCTGCGTGAATCCCCCGCCCTGGCTGTTGCCCTGGCTTTGCAGGGGGAGAACTTTGATGTTCTCGCCGTCGAGCCGAACATCGAATTCCATCCTGAACTTGAGCTACGGCCGCTGACCGGCGGGGTGGCCGAGGCCGATCTGGTGGTCTTCCTGGTCAAACACAAGCAGTTCGTGGGACTCGACACCGCGAACCGGCAAGTCCTCGATTTTTGCGGCGCTACCCTTTCGGCATAAGCCGTTATTATGGAGTTTTTGATGAAGCAGATTTTGCAGAACCTCAAGAGCGGTGAGACCGAGCTGGCCGAAGTTCCCTGTCCCACTGTGGGGCGGGGGCAGGTGCTGATCCGTACTCAGGCCAGCCTGATTTCGGCGGGAACCGAGCGGATGCTGGTCGATTTTGGTAAGGCCTCCCTGATCGACAAGGCCCGCCAGCAGCCCGAAAAGGTGAAACAGGTGCTCGACAAGGTCGTCACCGACGGCCTGTTCGCCACCTTGGACGCAGTACAGAGCAAGCTGGGGCAACCCATCCCCTTGGGTTATTGCAATGCTGGGGTGGTGATCGGAGTTGGCGAGGGGGTGACTGAGTTCGCCGTGGGCGACAGGGTCGCCTCCAACGGCAATCACGCCGAGATCGTCCGGGTTCCTAAAAACCTGTGTGCGAAGATTCCCGATGGGGTCGACGCCGAGGCGGCCGCCTTCACTGTGCTCGCCGCCATCGCCCTGCAAGGGATCCGTTTGGCCAAGCCCGAGCTCGGTGAGCGGGTGGCGGTGGTCGGCTTGGGGCTGATCGGGTTGGTCACGGTGCAGTTGCTGCGGGCCCAGGGTTGCCAGGTGTTGGGAATCGACCTGGACGAGGGCAAGCTCGAAATGGCCCGCCGCTTTGGGGCCGTAACCGTCAATCCGGCCAAGGGGGAGGATCCGGTTGCCGCCGGGATGGCCTTCTCGCAAGGACGGGGGATCGACGCGGTGTTGATCACGGCGGCGACCAAGTCCAACGAGCCGGTCAGCCAAGCGGCGCAGATGTCGCGCAAGCGGGGACGGATCGTGCTGGTGGGGGTGACCGGTCTGGAGCTCAACCGCTCCGAGTTTTTCGAAAAGGAGCTGACCTTCCAGGTGTCGTGCTCCTATGGTCCGGGCCGTTACGACCCCTTTTACGAGCAGGAGGGGAACGATTATCCCATCGGCTTCGTGCGTTGGACCGAGCAACGCAATTTCGAGGCGGTCCTGGGGTTGATGGCCAGGGGGGCGGTCGACGTGAATCCCCTGATTTTGCAGCGTTTCGCCTTCGACGATGCCGTTCGCGCCTATGCCACCCTGACCGAGGATCGCGGCGCTCTCGGGATCGTGATGACCTACGGCGATTCCGAGGCGGCCCTGGAGCGGACGATTGTGCTCACGCCTCCCCGACAAAAGGTTGCGACCGGTCAGGTGAAGATCGGCGTCTTGGGGGCGGGCAATTACGCTTCGCGGATGTTGGTGCCCACCTTCCAAAAGGCGGGAGCCCAATTCGGCGCGGTGGTGACCAGCGGCGGCTCCGACGGCGCCAACATGGGACGGAAGATGGGGTTCGAATCGGTATCGACCGATACGGCCCAGATCTTCGACGACATCTCGATCAACACCGTCGTCGTCGCCACCCGGCACGACTCCCATGCCCATTTCGTCGTCCGGGCGATCGAAGCGGGCAAACACGTTTTCGTCGAAAAGCCGTTGGCACTGCGTCTGGATGAACTGGAGAAAATCCAGGCAGCGTGGAACCGTCGGGCCGAGAGTGGCGCCCCCATGCCGGTGCTGATGGTCGGTTTCAACCGCCGTTTCTCCCCCTTGGTCGAGACCATGCGCTCGCTGCTCAAGACGGTGCGGGTACCCAAGGTCTTTGTCTACACCTGCAATGCCGGCAACATCCCCGCCGACCATTGGGCCCAGAACATCGAGTCCGGCGGCGGTCGCTTGGTGGGGGAGGCCTGTCACTTCATCGATTTGGTGCGCGATCTGGCCGGTAGCCCCCTCGTCGAGGCTCATGTCATGACCATGGGGCGCAATCCGGCGATGGAGATTGTCGACGACAAGGCCACCATCACGCTGCGCTTCGAGGATGGTTCCATCGGGACCATTCACTATCTGGCCAACGGCGGGAAGAAATTCCCCAAGGAGCGGTTTGAGGTGTTTGCGGGCGATGCCGTGCTGCAACTGGACAACTACCGCGAACTGCGCGGCTATGGCTGGCCCGGCTTTAAAAAGCAAAAGCTTTGGGCTCAGGACAAGGGGCAAGAGGCCTGCGTGGCCGCCTTCCTCAAGTCGATCACCGAGGGTGGGGAGGGCCCCATTGCGCTGGAGCAGATTTGGGAGGTCGCCAAGGTCTCCGTCGAAATCGCCGAGGCAGCCCGCCGGTGAAGTTGGCTCTGTATTTCCATACGCTGCGGTATTTGCGCCCGATCCAAATTTTCGGGCGCATTGCCATCAAGTTCCGTCGCCCCCCTCCCGACCTCAGTCCCCCCCCTGCGCGCAGAGCGCCTGTGACCTCGTGGCAGGCGCCTTGTCGCCGTCCAGCCAGCATGTCGGCGGCCGACACCTTCCGGTTTTTGGGTGAGACCAGAAGCATTCGCACCCTGGGGGAATGGAACGATCCGGCCGCCGAAAAACTGTGGTTGTACAACCTGCACTACTTCGACGATCTCAACGCCGAAGGGGGGTGGGAGCGGGCCGAATGGCACCGGCAACTGATCGAACGCTGGGTGGTGGAAAACCCGACCGGCCGGGGCAACGGTTGGGAGCCCTACCCTAGCTCGGTGCGCATCGTGAACTGGATCAAATGGACCTTGGACGGCGGGGATTTGTCAGCGCAAGCGCTGGCTAGCCTCGCGGTCCAGGTGCGGTTCTTGTGCGGGCAACTCGAATTTCATCTGCTGGGCAACCACCTGCTTGCCAACGCTAAGGCGCTTGTTTTTGCAGGGTTGTTTTTCGAGGGGGACGAGGCGCGGCAGTGGCTGGAGCGGGGGCTGGAGATCCTCGCCGACGAGCTGCCCGAGCAGATCCTGGGCGATGGCGGCCACTTCGAATTGAGTCCGCAATACCACAGCCTCATCCTCGAAGACCTCTTGGATTTGACCAATGTCGCCCGAACGTTCGGGAACACTTTGCCGATCAATTTCGGCTTGATCGGGGCCATGCGGCAGTGGCTTGCCGTCATGTGCCATCCCGACGGGGAGATCGCGTTTTTCAACGACGGGGCATTCGATGGGGCTCCTCGTCGCGACACCCTGGAGCGGTATGCCGCCCGTTTGGGTTATGCCCCCAGCCAGGAGCCCCCGCCGGGGATCACGTACTTGGAGGCCAGTGGTTACATCCGCTTGCAGCACGACGCTGCCGTCGCGTTGTTGGATGTGGCCCCCATCGGCCCCTCCTATCTGCCGGGCCATGGCCATGCCGATGCCCTGTCGTTTGAACTTTCGGTGGCGGGGCAGCGGATCGTCGTGAATTCGGGCACCTCGCTGTATGGAACCGGCCCCGAGCGTCAGCGCCAACGCGGCACCGCTGCCCATAGTACCGTCGTGGTGGATGGGGCCGACTCGTCCGAGGTGTGGGGCGGGTTTAGGGTGGCGCGTCGGGCCCGAGTGACGGTAGGGGCGACACGGGACGACGCCCAAATGCAGGAGGTCGAGGCCTCCCATGATGGTTTTCGTCGGTTGCCGGGGCACAACATGCATCGTCGGCGCTGGCGTTTGGGCCGTGGAATGCTTGAGGTTGACGACGAGGTGACCGGAGCATTCGGCTGGGCCGAGGCGCGGTTTCACCTGCACCCCGCCATTCGCATTTCGGAAACGGCGCCGGGGCAGGTCCGTTTCGAAGGACCGGATGGCGTGGAGGGGCACTTCGGGGTTGTTGGGGGCGCGTTGCGGGTGGAGCCCGGAACCTGGCATCCCCGCTTCGGGACGTCGATTCCCAATGTGTGTCTGGTGGCGCGGTTGAGTGGCCCCAAGTTGCAGATCCGCATCCAATGGAGATGACGGTTTGAAAATACTGGCACTGTGTTTCTTCTTTAAGCCCGATCTATCCGCAGGCTCTTTCCGGGCGACGTCCGTGATCGACGCCTTAAGAGAGCGGATGCCGGAAAGTGGTCACATCGACGTTCTCACGACGCGTCCCAACCGGTACAGCAGTTTTTCCGTCGAAGCTCCGTTGCAGGAGCAGCTACCGGGCGTATCGATCACACGAATTGCCCTTCCCGGTCACAGTAGCGGCATGTTGGATCAGGCCAGGGCCTACGCCACCTTCGCACGCCAGGTTTTGCGCCATGTGCGCGGTCGGGAATACGACCTTGTGTTCGTGACCTCCGGCCGACTGATGACGTCGGTTTTGGGGGCTTGGATCGCACGCCGACGGCACATTCCTTACTACCTTGATATCCGCGACATCTTCGTCGATACCATCAAGGATGTACTGCCCCGACATTGGGCGGTTGTGCTCAAGCCGTTCTTCTCGGTTCTGGAGCGCTTTGCTGTTACAACTGCGACGCAGGTTAACCTGATTTCGCGGGGGTTTGCCGAGTATTTCAAGAACCGGTATCCGAACAAGGAATTCACCTACATTACCAACGGCATCGACGACGAATTCATGTCGGAAAAGGCGTTACCCGTCCCACAACGGGAGGACGGCAGAGTCGAAGTCGTCTATGCGGGCAATTTTGGCGAGGGACAGGGACTCCATGCGATCATGCCGGCTTTGGCCAAGCGGATGCGGCGGCAAGTTGTGTTCAAAATTGTCGGCGATGGGGGAAGACGACAGGCTCTGCTGGATGCTCTTGCCAAGGAGGGGGTCGACAACGTAGAGGTACTTCCTCCCATCAGCCGGGATCGACTCGTCGAGGTCTATCGCACTGCCGATGTGTTATTCCTGCATCTGAATGATTACGACGCCTTCGAAAAGGTGTTGCCCTCGAAAATATTCGAGTACGGAGCGATGGGAAAACCCATCTGGGCCGGGGTTGCAGGGTATGCCGCCCGGTTTGTGGACGAAGAACTCGACAATGCCGAGGTGTTTCCACCATGTGACGTGGAGGCGGCCGAGCAAGCGTTTGCCCGACTCAGCTTGAAACCGACCCCGCGCACGGCATTCGTCGCAAAATTCGGTCGCGCCCGATTGGCGCAACAAATGGCCGATGCCGTGTTGGCTCTGGCCGGGAGGCAGCCATGACGACGGTCGTTTCGCTGGCGCTGGCGCTGGCGGTTTCCCTGTGGACGAGCTGGTACTTGGCCCGTCCTGATGCGCACTGGCAGATTCTCGATCACCCCAACGAACGCTCCTTACATGATCGCCCTACCCCTCGCAGCGGGGGGCTCGGAGTGTTGGCCGGATGCGCAGTCGGCTGGGGGGGCTTGGCGATTTGGGGGCAATGGCCGATTGGGTTGGTCGGCGCCGCCGTTGGGGTGGTGTTGCTTGCCGTCGTCTCCCTGCTCGACGACATCAGGGGGCTTTCTCCCCTGTCCCGGTTTGCCGTGCATGGGGTGGCGGCGGCGTTGTTGTTGGGAGGGGGGATAGGGGAAGTCTGGGAAGCCCGGTGGGGCGTTGCGACTCTGTCGGCTCAGATTGCATTGGGGTTCGGCGTCGTCTGGGTCATCAATTTGTACAACTTCATGGACGGCATGGATGGTTTTGCCGGCGGGATGGGGGTGTTCGGGTTCGGCAGTTTGGGGGTGCTCGGCATGTTGGGAGATGCCCCCGGGTTTGCAGGGGTGTGTTGGGTTGTAGCGGCCGGCAACGCCGGGTTTCTCGTGTTGAATTTCCCCCCCGCCAAAATCTTCATGGGGGATGTGGGCTCCACCCCGATGGGATACTGCGCCGCCGCCTTATCCTTGCTGGGCATTGCCGAGGGGCTGTTCCCCTGGTGGGCCCCTCTACTGGTCTTCGCGCCGTTTTGGGTCGATGCCACCGTGACCTTGATGCGCAGACTGATGCAGGGGGAGAAGGTCTGGCGACCGCACCGCAGCCACTATTATCAACGCTGGGTGCAATTGGGCTGGGGGCATCGCCGTACCGTGCTGGCCGAGTACGGGCTCATGGCTTTGGGGACGATCAGCGCGGTCGCCGCAACCGCATGGTTGTCGAGCATATTTGCCCTGTGGGCATTGTTGTTGGGATGGTGCGGCGTGTATGCCGTGATCGCCTATCTCACCCACCGCCAAGAACTTCGCGGCAACTGAAACGTGGATATCGAGGCCATGAAGGTTTTGAAAAGCCGATGGTTGGTCATCCTGCACGACCTGTTCTGGGTGCCTGCAGCCCTGATCGGAGCGTACTGGTTGCGCTTCAACCTTGGCAGTATCCCCGATCTCTTCTTCGATCGGATGTGGGCGCTTGTTGGTTTGGCTGTTCCCATCCAATTGGCAACGTTTTGGTGGTTCGGCCTGTACCGGGGCATTTGGCGTTTCGCCTCGATGCCCGATTTGATGCGTATTGTTCAGGCGGTGGGGGTGGGCAGCCTGGTATTGGGATTGGCGGCCGTGCAGATTTACCGAATGGTGGATATCCCACGGAGTGCCCTGCTGCTTTATCCGATGCTCCTGGTGTTGGGTTTAGCGGGGCCGCGGTCGCTCTATCGGTGGCTTCAGGACCGCCGTTCGCACCATCGGCGCCGGGGCGAGTTGCGGGCGTTGGTGGTGGGATCAGGGCGGGAGGCCGAGGCGCTGATCCGCGGTTTGAGCCATCAAGGGGGCTACCTGCTGGTCGGCCTGATCGACGGTCACCCCAAGAAGCAGGGGCGGGAGTTGCTCGGGGTTCGGGTTTTGGGGGTTCCGGAGCAGGTCCTGGATCTGATCCGTGCGTACCACATCGACGTCGTCTTATTTGCGGCCGACGACGTCGAAAAGGTGGTGCTGGAGCAGGTCGTGGAGGCCTGCGGCCAGGCCCACATCCCCGCCCGCATCCTCCCCTCCATGCGGGATATGGCCGATGGGAAGTTCGAGGTCTCCAAGCTGCGCCCGCTCACCGTCGAGGACATCCTTGGGCGTCAGCCCATTCTGCTCGACATGCAGGCCATCGGCTCCTACCTGAAGGGCAAACGGGTTCTGATCACCGGCGGGGGGGGCTCCATCGGTTCGGAGTTGTGCCGCCAAATCGCGGCGCGAGCCCCCGAAAAACTCATCATCCTGGAACACGGGGAGTTCAACCTTTACCAGATTGAACGGGAGATCCGCGCCCTGCATCCCGGCCTGAATCTGGTCCCCGTCCTGGGGGATGTTCGGGATCCCCACCGGGCGCAGATGGCATTTGAGCAACATCGTCCCGAGGTGGTGTTCCACGCAGCAGCCTACAAACACGTCCCCATGGTTGAAGCCAATCCGGAGGAGGGGGTCTTCAACAACGTCATGGGGACCAAAGTGATCGCCGATTTGGCCGACCGCTACGGGGCCGAACGTTTTGTGTTGGTCTCCACCGATAAGGCGGTCAACCCGACCAACGTTATGGGGACCACCAAGCGGGTGGCTGAGATCTACTGTCAGAATCTTGCATTGCGTTCAACAACCCGCTTCATCACCACCCGGTTTGGCAATGTTCTTGGTTCGGCCGGCTCGGTTGTCCCTCTGTTCCAGGAGCAGATCGCCAATGGGGGGCCGGTGACCGTGACCCACCCCGAAATCACCCGCTATTTCATGACGATTCCCGAGGCGGTGGGATTGATCCTGCAAGCTGGGAGCATGGGATCGAGGGGGGAGATCTTCGTGCTCGACATGGGGGAGCCGGTGAGGATTCAGGATCTGGCCGAGCAGATGATCCGTTTGTCGGGCAAGGAACCGGGTCGCGACATCGAGATCGTCCATACCGGCCTGCGCCCCGGCGAGAAGCTCTTCGAGGAGCTCTTCCACGAGACCGAAGCGTTGCAGGGGACCAACCATCCCAAATTGTTGTTGGCGGCGGCACGGCGGGTCGATTGGAACTGGTTGTTGGCCGAACTAGCCACACTGGAGGAGGTCGGACGGTCGCAGAACGAGGCGATGCTGCGGGAACACCTGCAAAAGCTGGTACCAGAGAGCCGGCTTCTCACTTCGCCGCAGACCGTCGCTTAATCGCGCCCCCGCCCTCCCTTCGCCGCTGTGCCGGGCCGCCTGCCCCGTGGCGCCAGAGCGCGGCTGGTGTCGCGCCCCGCAGATCCGCCGCCGCTGGGACGCGATGGGGATCCCCCCCGCAGCGCCACCCCCGGCGGCACCAACGCCCCCCTCCCCACCCCGATCAAATCCTTCCTCCCCATCTTGAGTAGCGCCCCCCGAATCAACGGCCAATTCTTGGGGTCGTGGTAACGCAGCAGCGCCTTATGCAGCGCCCGTTGCCCGGCCCGTTTGGGGATTTCGACCGGGGGCAGGCTCTTTTTCAGGGTGTTGCGTCCGGTGTGGTACATGGCGGTGGCAATGGCCATGGGTGATGGCAAAAACGTTTGCACCTGGTCGACCCGGTAGCGATGCCGTTTGAGCCACACCGCCAGGTTGACCATGTCGGTGTCGGTGGTGCCGGGGTGTCCGGCGATGAAATAGGGAATCAGGTATTGCTCCTTGCCCCCCTTTTTCGACAACCGCTTGAACAGGGTGTCGAAGCGGTCGAAGACCTCGATTCCCGGCTTGAGCATGCAGTCGAGCACCCCCTTCTCGGTGTGTTCGGGCGCTACCTTCAGATACCCCCCCACATGGTGGCGCACCAACTCCTCGACATACTCGGGACTACGTAACGCCAGGTCGTAGCGCACCCCGCTGCCGATGGTCACGGTGTGCACATGGGGGATGGCTCGCACCGCCCGGTAAAGCTCGATCAGGGGGGTGTGGTCGGTGTTGAGGTGCTCGCAGATGTCGGGATGCACGCAGGCGGGGCGGCGGCAGGCAGCCTCGATCTTGGGGTCGGAGCAGTGCAACCGGTACATGTTGGCGGTCGGTCCCCCCAGGTCACTGATGTACCCCGTGTAGCCCGGCGTTTTGGCCCGTATCTCCTCGACCTCGCGCACAATCGACCCCTGGGAACGGTTCTGAATGATCCGCCCCTCGTGCTCGGTGATCGAACAAAAGGTGCATCCGCCGAAGCAACCCCGTTGGATGGCGATCGAAAACTTGATCATTTCGTAGGCGGGGATGTGGGCCTGGCCGTAACTGGGGTGGGGGCGGCGGGCGAAGGGCAGGGCGTAAAGGCGGTCCATTGCCGTAGTTTCCAGCGGCAGCGGTGGGGGGTTGATCCAGACGATCCGCTCCCCGTGGCGCTGGGCCAGGGGGCGGGCGTTGAAGGGGTTGGTTTCGCGGTGGAAAAGGTGGTCGGCCTGGGCGAAGGTGGCTGGGTCGTCCCGCACCGCTTCAAAGGGGGGCAGAGCAACATGCTCAGGGAGCGGCGTGTTTTTCGGCAACAACCGCGCCGTCCCCCGAACATTGCCGATGTCGCCGATGGCCTCCCCCGCTTGCAGCCGGGTCACCAATTCGGTTAGCGCTGCCTCGGCGTTGCCGTACAGCAGTAAATCCCCCTTGGCGTCGAGCAAAATCGAGCGGCGTACCGTGTCGGACCAATAATCGTAGTGGGCGATGCGGCGCAGGCTGGCCTCGATCCCCCCCAACACAATCGGCACCCCCTTGAAGGCCTCGCGGCAGCGCTGACTGTAGACGATGCTGGCTCGGTCGGGCCGTTTGCCCCCCTGCCCGCCGGGGGAGTAGGCGTCGTCGGAGCGGATTTTTCGGTTGGCGGTGTAGCGGTTGACCATCGAATCCATGTTCCCCGCCGTCACCCCGAAGAAGAGGTTGGGGCGTCCCAGTTTTTGGAAGTCGGCCACCGTGTTCCAATCGGGCTGGGCGATGATCCCCACCTTAAGCCCCAAGGATTCGAGCAAACGACCGATCAACGCCATGCCGAAGGCGGGGTGGTCGATGTAGGCATCCCCGGTAACCAGGATGACGTCGCAGTTTTCCCAGCCGAGCTGATCCATCTCGGCGCGGGACATGGGGAGGAAGGGGGCGGGATTCATGGGGTGTCGATCTGCATGTGAAGGGTGGCTGGACGAACGCTCAAAACGTGTGCGAGTCTAGCACGCATCGGTCGTTTGGCGGCACGGCAACCAGGGAGTCAAAGGGCGGAATGTCAATTCGGATCATCTTGTTCGTGGCGGTGACGGTGATGCTGGTGGCGGTCGAGTCGGTCGGCACCTGGATCGGCAACCGCCACGTCAAAATAGAGATGGAGGCGCTCTCGCGCCAACAGCTCAATGTTTCGGCATTGGTGTTGCGCGACACCTTGATCGAGATGATGCGCATGGGGGTCGACGACGAGGATCTGCATAACCTCTACGCCCGTTTCAGGCGGATGCAGGGGGTGCGCGACCTCAGGGTTTGGGTCGCCCCCTCGGTGGTGCGCGATCACGACCTTCAAACCCCCCACCACATCATCGACGACCGCCCCGAATGGATCGGATTGGCGCAGGACTCCCCCCGCATGTTCTGGCAATCCGACGCCACCCCTCCCACCTTGAGATTCCTCCACGCCGTGCTGGCCGAGGAGCAGTGCTTGCAATGCCATGTCAGCGCCCAGGAGGGGGATATGCTGGGGGTGATCGACATCGACATCGACATGAGCCAGGTGCAACAGGCGGTGGTCCACAATCAGTGGGAGCAACAGACCATTGCCATCGCCGAGCTGGGGTTGATGTTGGCGCTCCTGCTCCTCCTGGGCGAATGGCTGGTTTTTCGCCATTTGCGCCATCTGCGCGAGGGGATGGAGCGGATGATGAGCAACGGCCACACCCTGGTCGCCATCCCTGGCGAATCGGGCAACGAAATCGGGGCGCTGATCTCTGGGTTCAACCGCATGGCCCAGCGCATCCGCGATCTGCTGTTGGAACAGCGCAACACCATCGCAACCCAAACCCAGGAGTTGTCGGTACTGCTCGAAACCAGCCACGCCCTCTCCGGCGCGGTTGATCCGCTGCGCTCCCTCGACCGCTTGGCCGAAAACCTGACCCGAGCCAGTGAGACGGCGGCCTGTCAGATCTTGCTTTGGCAAGAGGGGCAGGAGGGGCGCGTACTGGAACGGCAAGGCCGCTTCCCGGTGCGCACGCTGCCCGCCATTGCCGACCCCGCATGGGCGACGGTGCGGTTGAACGAATGCCCCGTCATCGCTCGGATTTTAGAAGAGAGGCGGCACAAGGTGGTCGAGCGGGGGGAAATCGTGCAGCTGTGCGACCGGCAGGTGTTGTTGCTTGGCGGGGGGAGGGCAGCCTTGGCGATCCCGTTGCTCAGCCGCAGCGAGGTCTTGGGGCTGGTGGTGCTGACCGAGTTCCGCGATGCCGACCGGGCGCCCATCACCCCGCGCAAGATCGAGCTGTGCAAGGCGATGGTGTTTCAGGCCGGGGCGGCGCTGGAGGATGTGCGGCTGCACGACCGGCTGGTTAAGCAGTTCAATGAGTCGGCCCTGGCGATGGCCGAGGCGGTCGACAAGAAATCGCCCTGGACCGCCGGTCATTCCCGCCGGGTGACCCAATTCGCCCTGCGGCTGGGCAAGGCGTTGGGTTGGGAGGAGGAACGGCTGGAGCTTTTGCGCATCGCCGGGCTACTGCACGACATCGGCAAGATCGGCACCCCCGGCGCCATCTTGAATAAGGGTGGTCGGCTCGACGACGCGGAATTTGCAGCCATGCGGCGCCATCCGGTCGACGGCGCCCAGATTTTGGGGCGGATGACCCCCTTCAAGCCGATCATCCCCTTCGTGCGCCACCACCACGAGCGTTTCGACGGCCGCGGTTATCCCGACGGTTTGCGGGGGACCGAAATCCCCATCGAGGCACGGGTTTTGGCGGTGGCCGACGCCTTCGACGCCATGATCGCCGATCGCCCCTACCGCAAGGCGATGTCTTGGAACGAGGCATTGGATCAGTTGCATCGGGGCTCGGGGAGCCAGTTCGATCCGGGGGTGGTGGCGGTGGCGCTCACCGTTTTTTCGGATCAAGCGGGGGATGGGTGGGTGGTCGGTGGGGACGATGCCGAATGAAGAGACCGCCCCGTCCGATTTACCCGAATTGTTTGATGTAATACTGCTCAAAAAACCGTTTGCCCCAGTGGAACAGCCTCCCGCCGGGCAACATAAAGCTGCGTTTTTCGCTGCGGTAGACCAGCATCGCCCCGTCGAGGTGGTCGAGCATGCAGACCAGCTCGGTTTTGGGAATGGCGGCCGGCCCCTTGCCCCGCAGGGCATCGAGCAGGTTTTCCACCGCCGCCTTGGCTTGCAGATCGGCCATGTGGGCCTGCTTGGGCAGCCAGTCGGGTCCGGGAAAACTCCCCGCATCCCCCGCCACGAAGAGTCGCTCCATTCCCACCGCCCGGCAGTAGGCGTCGGCCTGCACGAATCCCCCCGGCGAGAGTTCCAAGCCGCTCTGGGCGAGCCAGGCGGGTCCAGTCAGCCCCGGCATGAAGCAGATCAGATCGGCGGCGACCTCTCCCCCTTCGGTCACAACCTTGCCCTCTTCAAAGCGGACCATCTTGTGGCCCAGGTGGATTTGGATCCCCCGGTCGGCCAATTCAGCCAACAGGTGTTCCGCCGCTTTGTCGCCCATGCGCTGCCCCGGTTTGGGGGCGGGGCTGAAGAAGGTCAGCTCGAAGTTGTCGCGCTTCCAATGGCGGCGCAGCCAAGTGTCGATCCCCAACATGAGTTCGAACATCGGCCCCCCCCGCATGGCGGCGGGCTCTTGAGGATTGCCGGCAAAACCAAAGGCGATTTTCCCCCCCTCCATACTGCGCAGTTTGTCGCGGATTTGTTCTGCGGCCGGGATCCCCTCGCACAGGGTGACGGCGTGCTCAATCCCCGGCAGTTTCTTGATGAAACGTCCGCCGCTGGCGATGAGCAGGGCGTCGTTTTCCACCTCCCCTTTGTCGGTGCGCACGATCCGTCCCCCCTCGCGCAGGCCAGTGACCTGGGCCGGGAAGAACTTGATTTTGTTCTGCTGCAAGAACGATTGCAGGTTGACCGTTAGATCCCGCCCCCGCCGCTGCCCGGTCGGGATCCAGATCAGGCTGGGGAGGTAGACGAATTCGGGCTTGGGCGCGACCAGGGTGATCTCAAGATCGGGGGGGCCGAAGCGACGCAGTTGGCGGATGGCGGTGACGGCGGCGAACCCGGCGCCCAGGATGACGATGTGTTGAGCCATGGCACGAACCCGCTGAGGAGGAAGGGGTGGAATTTGATGGGGGGGAGCCTGACGACAAAGGGGCGTCAAGGCCCGGTATTCGATCACGGCGTCCAGGCACGATAAGGCAAGAAAACCAAAAGCCCCGTGGGTTTCAAGCCACGGGGCTTTTTCGGTGGGACTGGCTGGAATCAGCGCCGAGGCGGCTGTCCACCCTCCTCCATCCGGTTGCGGCGCTGCTCGCGGCGGCTGTCGAGCTGTTGCAGCTGTTCGGGGGTGAGGAGTTTGCGGACATCGCGCCAGTGCTGGAGGTGGGCGAGTTCCGCTTGGATCAGCAGCTCGTGTTTGGCTTGGATCGCCGCCGTGAGGTCGGCATCGGTGGTGGCGGGGTCATTGCTCAAGGCCCGTACCTTGTCGATGGCTTGACGAATCTGCTCGCGCTCGTTGCTGCGTTGTTGAAGGAATGAATCGCGCAGCGCCTGAATCTTGGTCTTTTGCTCGGCCGTCAGATTCAGTGCATCCCAGCCACGCCCCATCCCAGGGGCGGGCCGTTTGGCTCCAGGCGCCGCCATGCCCGATTGTCCCGGCATGCAGGGTTGTCCCATGCCGGGGTGTCCCATGATGCAGGGTTGCCCCATGCAGGGGCTCGACTGCATCGGGGCTTCGTCCCATTCGTCGCCATCGTCTTCGGCCATGGCGGGAAGGGCGGCCATGACGAAACAACCTGCCAAGATCGGTGCTAGCCAATGTCTCATGATCTACTCCTGTGTGTGAAAAGCGCGACCGCTGCCGGGTAGGGTCAGGATGGATGCTCCAGCGGGGGGGCGGTTCCCTGGGGCTGAAGGCGTCAGCCGCGTCGATGACGCACGGGGCGCCCCTTTTTGTCTGGAACGCTCAACATGTGCTCGATCTCTTCGATCTCCCGTTTCATTTTCAGGTAGTTGTTCCAGCGCCCCGCCGCTAGCTCCCCCGCATCGATGGCCGCCTGAATGGCGCAGCCCGGCTCGTTGCTGTGGGTGCAGTTGGAAAAACGACAGCTTCCCAAAAGACCTTCAACATCGGGAAACAAAGCGTCGAGCGACTCGCGTCCCTCCCACAGTTGCAGCTCCCGCATGCCGGGGGTGTCGATCAGCATCCCCCCCGCCTCTAGAAGCAACAATTCCTTATGGGTAGTGGTGTGGCGACCTTTACCGTCTTTTGCCCGAATTTGCTGGGTTGCCATCTTTGCCTGGCCGCTCAGGGCGTTGATGAGGGTCGATTTGCCCACCCCCGACGACCCCAGCACCGCCACCGTCTGCCCCGGCCCCAGATAGGGATCGAGCGCCTCCAGCCCCGAGAGGGTCAGGGTGCTGACCGGGTGGACCGGCACCTGGGGGGCGATGGCGTGGACCGAGGCGACCACGGCGGCGAGGTTCTCTTCTAGGTCGGCCTTGGTCAGAAGCACCACCGGCCTGGCGCCCCCCTCTTGGGTGAGCAGCAGGTAGCGTTCTAGACGGCGTAGGTTGAAATCGCGGTCGCAGGCGGTGGCCAGAAAGAGGGTGTCGATGTTGGCGGCGACCACCTGCTGGTCGGCCTCCAGCCCCGACATGCGCCGGGCGAAAAGGGTTTTGCGGGGCAGCAGCCCCTGGATGGTGGCCCGGTCGCCGGTCGTGGGTCGGATGGCGACCCAATCACCCACGGCGGGAAAGTCGATCCTTCCGCTGGCCTGATGGCGCAGACGCCCCGAGACCTCCGCCAGGTATTCCCCCGAGGCGGCGGCAACCCGGTAGATGTTCTGGTGCTGGGCGACGATGCGGCCCGGTTCGGCCCGTTTGCCGACCCAGGGCTGGTAGCCGGTTTCGAAGAATTCGTCCCAGCCCCAGAGGGTAAGGGGGGTGTGGGCATGGGGGGGGGTCATGGTTTAAGTCCCCAAAAGAAAACCCCCAGCCGGATGGCTGGGGGTTTCAAGGTCGTGCGGCGGCCGATCAAATTGCATCCAGCGCTTGTTGCATCAGCTCTTTGACGGGACCGGCAACCTCGGTTAGGGCCGGATTGCCGGGGACTCCGAGCATGGCTTGGGGATCGATCATGCTCACCACCGTTTGCCCGGCTTCGTTTTCGTAAACGATGACGTTGCAGGGCAGCAGCAGCCCCAGCTCCTCTTCGATTTGCAACGACTGGGCGGCATAACGGGGATTGCAGGCGCCAAGAATGCGGTAAGGACGGCGCTCGTGGCCGATTTTTTCCTTCAGGATGCCGGCCACGTTCAGATCGAACAGGGTGCCGAAGCCGACCCCTTTGAGGGCCTCTTTTGTGCGCTCGACCACCTCGTCCATCGAGCCGGCGACCACCTTGCGGAAACCGTAATCGGCCATGGGACTCAGCCCTCCTTGCCTTTGGTGTTGAGCTTCAACGGCACATAGAGGGGGCACCAGCCGAGGACGGCGGTAGCCAGGGGAATCAGGCCAATCCAGCCCCAGGGGGTCTGGGGACCAACGAAGACCAGGGTAACCAGAATGAGACCGACGACGAAGCGGGCCCCGCGATCGACACTGCCCATGTTTGCTTGCATTGGGTGCTCCTTTCCTTTGGTGGGTGAGAGGTACGTGGCGGACCGGGGTCCGGGTTAAGCCAGATGTTGGTTCAACCAGCTATCGAGCTGCCCCTTGGGGAGGGCGCCCATGATGGTATCGGCATGTCGCCCCCCCTTAAAGAGCATCAGGGTAGGGATCGAGCGAATCGCAAAGCGGCTTGAAAGGCCAGGGTTTTCGTCGGAGTTGACCTTGACGATTTTCAGCGACTGCTCCCGCTCGGCCGCGATCTGTTCCAGCACCGGCCCCACCATACGACAAGGGCCGCACCAGGGCGCCCAAAAATCGACCAACACCGGCAGGGGCGATTGCAGCACCTGCCGGTCGAAGGTGGTGTCGCTGGCGACGACCGGTTTGCCCGGCAGCAGCGTTTGTTTGCACTTGCCGCAGGTCGGTTGTTCGCCAAGTCGAGCGACAGGCACCCGGTTGAGCGCCCCGCAAGCGGGACAGGGGAGGGTCAGGGTTTCGCTCATGGGGCCTCCGGGGTGTTATAGGTCGTTATGGGTCTTATGAGTTCTATAAGACCTATATCTCAAGATTTACCGCTCCACCGCATACCCAGCGCTCTGCCACGCCATCGTGCCGCCCCCGACGTTGACGATCTCGTTGGTCAGCTTGGCGCCGCTCAGAATCACCGCCGCCTGCCCCGAGCGATTGCCGGAGCGGCAGATCAGGGCGATGGGGCGCTCCCCCGCCAGTTTTTGAATCCGAGGGATTGCCCGTTCCACTTCCGACAGGGGAATCAACACCGCCTTGGGGGCGTGGCCGGCGTTGTATTCGGCCGGGGTGCGCACGTCGATCAACAGCGGTGGCTGGTCGCTGCTCATCATGGCGTTCAGGTCGTTCACCGAGATTGTCTTGATCCCGGCCATGGCGGTAGAGATCGGGCCCTTGAGCAGGATGAAGGCGATCAGTGCGAAGGCGGCGATCCAAGGCCAGTTTTCTTTCACGAAGGTCATGATGGGCTCCAAAAAGGTACAGGGGGCGCGAAACCGCCCCCTTGGGAAGCGCGGATTGATTCTTCCAAGCAGCCCAGGGATGGGCCGCCGAAAGGGTGTGCTGTCGTAGGAGGCGACCTCGTCGCCGAAGCTGCCAAAAGGGTGCGCCGTCGTAGGAGGCGACCCCGTCGCCGAAGCCCTGCTGCTCAGGCCGCTGCTTGAAGCTCGCGCCGCTTTTCGATGGCGTAGTAGAGCAGCGGGATGACCACCAGGGTCAGGATGGTCGAGGCGAAGGTGCCGAAGATCAGCGCCACCGCCAAGCCGCCGAAGACCGGGTCGGTAATCATCACGGCAGTGCCGAGGATGATCGCCAGCGCGGTGAGCAAAATCGGCCGGAACCGCACCGCCCCCGCTTCGAGAACCGCCTCCTCCAGGGTGTACCCCTTGTTGCGGTAATCGATGATGAAGTCGATCAGCAGCAGCGAATTGCGCACCACAATCCCCGCCAGGGCGATCACCCCGATCATCGAGGTCGCCGTGAAGTACTGGTCGGTAATCATGTGGCCTGGGAAGACCCCCACCATGGTCAGCGGAATCGCCCCCATCACCACCAAGGGGATCACGAAGGAGCGGTAGTAACCAACCAGCAGCAGGTAGATCAGGACCACGGCGACCCCGAAGGCGGTCCCCAGATCGCGGAAGACGTCGAGGGTGAGGCGCATCTCCCCATCCCAACGCAACGAGTACTGACCATCGTTGGGATCGGCGGTGAAGAGCTGCTTGACCTCATGCCCGCCGAGTTGCCCCAGGGTTTGCAGGTTGCCCAGGCCAAACATGTCGAGGGCAATATCCAAACCGCTGGGCGGGTTTACTTGTTGCTTGGCCACTTGGCCATACATCCCCAGTACCGCGTAGACCTGGCTGGTTTGGGCCAGCTCGCCCATCACGTAGACGACCGGGTGGCCATCCTTATGAAAGATCGGGCGCTGCGCCGTTACCGGCACGATTTTGGCGATCTCCGACAGCGGGATCTGCATCCCCGTCCGGTTTTGGATGGTGATGTTTTCGATCTCGTCGGGGGTGATGCGCCGGGTTTGGGGGAGCTGGAAGCGGATCGGCACCGGGTTCTTCTCGCCCTCGATGTGCACGGTCCCGTAATCCCAACCGCCCAGGTAGGTGGCCAGGGTCTTGGCGACCTGACCGGTGACGATCCCCGACAAAGCCGCTTTTTCTTTGTCGACCACAATGCGGTATTCGGTCTGCTGCGCCCCCAAGGAGTCGTCGACATCGACCACGTCGTCGGTCTGCAAGAACAGGCCGCGCACGTCGCCCGCCATCAAACGCAGCTCGTCGTAATCGGGGCCGTAGAGCTCGGCCAAGAGGGTGGCCCGCACCGGGGGGCCGGGGGGATCTTCGACCAGCTTGATGTTGGCGCCGGGGTTGCGGTCCATGATCGCCTGGATCGGGCCGCGCATGGCCATGACGATGTCGATGCTTGAGGTCGCCCGGTCGTGTTTGTTGACCAGGTTCACCCGCACCTCGGCGATGTTGCTCCCCTTTTTGAACCCGGCCCCGCGCAGCAGACCGTTGAAGTCGATCACCCCGGGAATGCCGACGAAGGTCTCGTAATCGGTGACAAACCGGTTTTGCGCCACCACAGCGCCGACCTCGCGGGCGATCCGGTCGGTTTGTTCCAGCGGCGTGCCCTCGGGCATGTCGATGGTGATGTTGAAGGTGTTCTTGTTGTCCTTGGGCAGCATCTTGAAGAGCACCCCGTCCCAGGCCGGCATGGCCAGAACCGCGATCAACAAGGCGACCACACCCCCCATGAACAGCCGTCGTTTGGCGGTCGAGGCGATCAAAGGGCCGACGAATTTGCGGTAGGCGGCCCGGATGCCGGCCCCCTCCTCTTCGTGCCCCTGGCCGTGTTGGCTATAGGGCATGTAGCGCTTGGCAGCCCAGGGGGTGACGACGTAGGCGATCAACAAGGAGGCGACCATCGCCACCGAAACGTTGAAGGGGATCGGGGCCATGTAGGGGCCCATCATCCCGGTTACCCAGAACATCGGCAGGAAGGCGAGGACCACGGCCAGGGTCGCCACGTTGGTCGGATTGCCGATTTCGTTGGTCCCACGGATCGCACCCAGGGCGCGGTCTTCCCGCCCCAAGGCGTAGTGGCGATGGATGTTTTCGATCACCACGATGGCGGCGTCGACGAGCAATCCCAACGAGAGGATTAAGGCGAACAGGGTGATTCGGTTGATCGTCTGCCCCGCCATCATCCCCACCGCCAGGGTGAGGAAGAGAATCAGCGGCACGGTCGCGGTGACGATCATCGATTCGCGCAAACCGAGGAAGATGATCAACACGATGATGACCGAGCCGATGGCGATGGCCAGATGCTCCACCAGGGTGTTGACCGCGTCGTCGGCTTTGGCGCCGTCGTCGCGGGTCACCACGGTGTGGATGTCTTCGGGGATGATCGAGCCCTTGATCGCCTCGACCCGGTCGATCACCGCTTGGGCGACGGTCACCGCGTTGGTGCCGGGAAGTTTGGCGACCGCCAGCGACACCGAGGGGTACTCCTGCCCCCCCAAGGTGGCAAAGCCGGAGTGGGCGGGGCCGAAGGCCATGCGGGTTGAAAGCGCCCGCTCGCCGGGACCGTCGGTGATGTTGGCGATGTCGTGCAGGTAGACCGGACGCCCCTGGTCGCTGATGGTCACGACCAGATTACCAACCTCTTTGGCGTTGTTGAGCCAGCCGCCAACCCGCACCGAGGCGACGTTGTTGCCCTGGACGAGCGATCCGCTGGGGATCTCGACATCGGCAGCGTCGAGCATCTCGTCGATCTGAAAGAGGCTGACCCCCATCGACTGCATCCGCTCGGGATCAAGCTCCACCGTGATGCGGCGGGTTTGACCGCCAGTGACGAACGAAACCGAGGTGCCCGGCACCTTACGCAGCTCTTCGAGCACGTCGTCGGCGACCCGGCGCAGATCGTTGTCGGTGTAGAGGTTGTCGGTCGCTTCGGGGGCCGACAGGGCGATGGCGACGATGGGTACGTCATCCACATCGACCGGCTTGATCAGCGGTTGCATGACCCCGGGGGGGATGCGATCCATGTTGTGCATGATCCGGTCATAGAGCTTGACCAAGGAGTCTTCCTTGTTCTGCCCCACGAAGAACTGCACGGTGACCACGCCCATGTCGTTCATCGCCATGCCGTAGGTGTGCTCGACCCCCGGCATCTCCTTGAGGATCGCCTCCAGCGGCTTGACGACGAGGTTCTCGACCTCGGCGGCGGTCGCCCCCGGCTTCATCACCATGACGTTGGCGGCGGGAACCACAATCTGCGGGTTCTCTTCGCGCGGGGTGATGTTCAGCGCCATGACCCCCAACAACAACGAGGCCAGGGCGATGAGCAGGGTCAACTTCGAATCGATGAAGTACCGGGCGATCTTGCCCGCAATGTTGGAATGGGCCTCCTCTTCGAGGGCTTGGACCTCCTCTTCGAGGATCTGCTCGCGGAGCTTGAGCGCGTCAAGCTCCGACTCCCGTTCTTTGCGCTCCAATTCCGACGGGGGCGCGTCGTTGGGACGCTCGCTCATCACTCACCTCCCTGGGGGGCGGGGGCTGCGGGTGCAGGGGCGACCACGGCGGTCATGCCGGTGCGCAGGGTTAAAGTAGCGTCGACGACGATACGGTCCCCCGCCTCAAGTCCGGCGACGATCTCCTGCATCGGTGTACCCTGAAGGGTGAAGATACGGCCCAGACGGACCATCTGAAAGGCGAGTTTGCCCTGCTCATCGATGCGATAGACCCCGCTGAGCCCCCCCTTTTCGACGATGCAGGCAGGGGGGATGACCATCCCATCCTCGCTGCCCAGGGTGAAGGTGGCACGACCAAACATCCCCGCCTTGAGGGCGCGGGCATCCTCGGCGCTCGGTGCCAGGGCGACCTTGACCAAATAGGTGTGGGTGGCCGGATCGCCGCTCGGGACAACCTGGCTGACCTTGCCGGGGATGGGATGGCCGAGGGCGTCGATGCTCAGTTCAACCGCGTCGCCGATGGCGATGTGGCCGACCTGTTGTTCGCGGGCTTGGGTGCGGAAGATGAGCTGGTCGGGCGACTCGATCACCAAAATGGGGAAGCCGGGGGTGGCGATGTCGCCCGACGACTTGAGTTTCTGCGTCACCACGCCGCGAGCCGGGGCGGTGATGGCGGCGTATTTGAGTTGGTCGCGGGCGTTGGTCAGCCCCGCCTGGGCCTGACGCACCCCCGCCTCGGCGGCTTGAACATCTTGTTGGGCGACTTGATAGCGCAGCCGCATTTTTTCAAAGTCGCGTTTGGGGACCGAGTTCTGCTCGTACAAACCCTTGAAACGCTCATAGTCGGCGGTGGCGTCGACCAGGGCGCTGGTCGCCTTGCGCTGATTGGCCTGGGCCTGTTCGAGCCCCGCCTTGGCCTGGGCGATCCCCGCCTCGATGTCGGCCGGGTCGATGGAGACCAGCAGATCCCCCTTCGCAACGAAGTCCCCCTCTTGCACGTGGATCGCCTTGATGTAGCCCATGACCCGCGAGGCGGTCATCAGCCGGTGGTCGGAGACGACCGAACCGGTGGCGGTATGGTGGCGGGGCAGGCTGGTGGGGGTCACAGCCAGCACATTCACCGCCACTTGGCGGGTTTCAGGACTGGGGACGGGAGTGGCCGCTTCGTCGGAGCAACCGACCAGCAACGGGGCGGCCGCGAACATGGCGAGCAGCAGAGCACGGGATTTCATGGATTTGCTCCGTATAAGAAATTTGTTGGAGCGCCGCCTCGGCGCGATTAATGAATAACAGTTTTGGTTTGCCCCCCACCGCTGGAGGGGGTGATGGGGCAGCAGATTACTGCCCGCCGTTCTGGCGGATCAGATCCTCAAACTTCATCTGTCCAGTGGCCAGCATCAGATCGAGGGCCGCCAACTGTTGATCGTGGCGGGCGCGCACCAAATCGGCCCGGGCCTTGTCGAGTCCTGCCTCCGATTGCAGTACTTCAGCCATGGTGGTCAGCCCCTCGCGGTAGCGGTTGCGGGTTAGTTGGGTTGCTTGGGCCGCCTGGCTCAGCGCCCGGTGGGCCACCTCCATGCGGGCCGCCGCCGCCCCCAAGTTACGGCGCGCCTGACGCACCTGCACCCGAATCCCCTCCTCCATCTGGCCGATCAATGAGGTGATCCGGCGGTAGTCGGCCTCGGCGGCCAGGGTCTGCGCCTTGACGCTCCCCCCGGCATACAGGTTGAGGTCGAACTGAGCGAGCACCGTCGAGGCTTGATTGGCCAGCCCCGGCTTGTTTTTGTGCCACTCGCTCATGGCGATCAGATTCAGGTTGGGACGGTGTCCCGCCTCGGCTTGATCGATCTGCCCCTCGGCGGCCCGGCTTTGCGCCTTCATGGCCAACAGGTCGGGGCGTTGATTCAGGGCCATCTCGATCAGCGCCGTCTCGTCCCCTTCGGGGATCGGCAAAACCGGATCGCCGCTCAGGGTCAGCTCAATGGCGTCGACGTAGTTGCCCAGCATGCGCACGTAGTCGGTGGCCTGCTGCTGTTGGTTTTGCGCCTCAAGAATCCGCGATTCCATCTCGGCCTGGTGGACCTGGGCGTTGAGCAGATCGCTTTCGACGATCACCCCCCCTTTAAGCAGATTGCGGGCGATGGCGACGTACTCCTCGGTCGCCTTGCGCCCCTGCTGGGCCACTTCGACATAGGCGGTGGCGGTGACCGCCCCCAGGTAGGCCTGCACCAGTTGGGCGGCGATTTCCTGGCGGGTGCGCAGCTCTTGATCGCGGGCCGCCTCGACCATCGCCTCGGCTTGCCCCTTGCCAGTCCAGATGCGTCCGCCGTTGTAGATCGGCACCACCACCTGCACCTTGGTCCCCCAGTCGTTGTAAAAGCCGGGGCGATTCAGGGCGTCGGGGGCATAGGCGGCGTTGGGGGCGCCGGTTCCGGCAATCGCGGCGCCGATTCCAGCCCCCGATTCGAGCAGACCGAAGTCGCCCACCGTGGCCGAGCGCTGGTTGAGCTTGCTGCCAAAGGCAGCCAGCGCCCCATCGCTGCGCAGTGCGGTGGCTGATAGATCGATGCGGGGAAGCAGGTGGCCGATGGCTTGATCGAGCTGGGCTTGAGCGGCCTCGATTTGCTCCTGGGCAGCCTGAATCTGGGGGTTGTGGTCCAAGGCATGCCGAACCGCCGTTCCCAACGATACGGGGGGGGCGGCGGCGGCCCAGGTGGGCAGGCCACTCAGCGAGGCCAGGACGATCCAGGAAGCGGTGGTGGCGCGACGCATCGGCATCGGTTCCTCCATTAAATAAGAAGATTAGAAAATTCTAATATTGATGGGCAAAAAGAAAAGGCCGCGCTGGCCTTTGTCAAGGCGCCCCCGTGACCGGGGGCGCATCGCTGTTTTTGGCTAGGCCTGGGATAGCGCCGCCTCGTCGCTCACTTCGGGAGCGGGGGCGACATCCCCCGGCGTGGGGCAGAAGGTCTCTTTCATCAGGCTGACCAGCTTGAGAATCTTGCAGTCGCCAACGCTATAAAAGACCTGATTGCCTTCACGTCGAGAGGAGAGAATCCCCTTGTCGCGCATCATGGTTAGATGTTGAGAAACGTTGCTTTGGGAGGTTCCCACCGCCTCGACCAGCTGCTGGACGTTGAATTCTTGCTCGCCCAGCACATCGACGATGCGCAGGCGGATCGGATGGGCGAGTGCCTTCATGCAGCGGCTGGCGCGGGTTAGGTTTTCTTCGGAGATCATGACTGCCCCCTAGGAGCGTGGGCGAACATCCAAGTTCTAATATTAGAAGAAACTAATATACGGGATAAAATAGCGGTGTCAACAGGGGGAGGGGGGGGACCGAAGGGCTCCGTCCCCCCCCTTCTTGCATTAGGCGTGCTCGCCCACGAACTGGCTCAGAGCCGATTTTTGCAGGGCGCCGATCTTGGTGGCGGCGACCTGACCACCCTTGAAGATCATCAGGGTGGGGATGGAGCGCACACCGTAGTTGCGGGCGGCATCCTGGTTTTCGTCGATGTTGATTTTGACCACCTTCACCTTGCCGGCGTACTCCTCGGAAACCGCATCCAGGTGGGGGGCGATCATCTTGCAGGGGCCGCACCATTCGGCCCAGAAGTCGACCAGAACCGGGACTTCGCTGTTGAGGACTTCGCCTTGAAACTGGGCGTCGGTGATGTGTTGAACGCTCATGAGAACAACCTCCGTGAAACAAGGATCATGGACCGGGGCGGCTCCCCGAATCCGGTTGAAAAGGGCTTCGAGAGATCGAGGGATGCTAAAGCAACCCAGGGTTGAAATCGAACCTTTCGATCAAGGACGAGGCGGGCCGCCATAGCAAGGATCTAGCCAAAACCGCCCATTAGCCGCGCCACCGTTGCCGCAGCAACCCGCCCCCCCGAGGGGTCGAGTGGGGGGTAGCGGGTGGAGCAAGACGTTGCCAGGGCCAGCGCGGTTCCCCAGCGGCCTGCGGCAAACGATTCAAGGTCGAGCAGGGCGCTCGGGGCGTGGTTCTGCAACCAACCGTGCAACATCGGGTATTCGGGGAATCCTCTTCGGGGCAGATAAACCACCGGGCACCCCGCCTGCCACGCCTCGCTGAGCACCCCATAGCCCGGTTTGGTGACCACCGCGTCGGCGGCCAGCAACAAATCGGGGGTGGCAAACGGTTGGTCGATACTCACCCGCAACACGTTGGGAGGTAGGGGATCGGGGGCCAGCTGGGTAGGCAGGGCGAGACTCCATCCCTCGATGTGGGCCAGCCCGGCCAGTTCGAAGGGGGGCTGGCCGGTGCCGCCAAACAGCACCAACGCAACCTTCTCACCCTCGCCCCACCCCAGGGCATCACGCACCGTTTTTCGGTTGTGGTGGGGGGAACGAACCAGCAGGGGGATGGAGCGGTTGTCGAGAAAATCGACGGATGGCAACGACAGCGGCGGGCTCAGACGCAGGTCGCAGTCGCGGTGGGCCTGGGCGATGCGTGCGACCCAGGGGTCCACATCTCCCCAACGGGAGCGGTAGATGACCCCCCAATCGAGGCTGGCCAGGGCGAGCGAGGCAATTCCGAGGCGGCGGGCGACCGGAAAGGCCAGGGGGCTGATGTTCGAAACCACGATCTCGGGTTTAAGCGGGGCCAGTCGGGCCACCTCGGCGTCGATTCGCTCCTGCCAAGGTCCAAAAAAGGACTCGACAGCGCTTCGCGTGGCTCCCCAGTCCTCATCAATGGCCGAGCGCTGCACCACCCCGACATCGACCGGTCCGGGCAGAATCTTCAGATTCAGATTGGGGAGGGCGCAGTGCAGCAGATCGGCAGGGAGTTCGGTGCGCAGAAGGATCTCAAAATCCGGCAGCAGCCGACCGAGCTCAAGCAACATAGGGACGGTTTGGGAGAGGTGGCCGTAGCCGTGGCCAGAAAGGTAGAGCGCGATGCGACGGGGGGTGGGGATCAAAAAGTTACTCGCCCCAGCATAGGGTGTTGAAGATCCAGGCCTCCCCCTTATGGCCGGGCACATCGACCTGGAGCCATTGACCCTTTTTTTTCACGATGGTCAGCATTACCCCCCGATTGGTCTTGGCCACAATGTCGAAGTTGGTGCCGGGGCCGCTCCGCAGATTGACGTTGTCCGAGGTGACGATGAGCGCATGGTTGGGGCCGACCAACGATTGGGCGACCCAGCCACCGTCCCCTTCGAAATCGACCACCCGGATCCAATCGCCCCGCTCCTCGACCACTTGAAGCGGGTACCCCTGCACCGGCAGGTTCCACAGGATCGAATGCTCGGTGGAGGGGCCGGACCGCAGGTTGACCCCCGCGGTGGCGGTGGCGACGAAGGGGGCGGCCCAGGCGCTCACCGGCAGCGCCATCAGCAGTAGCCACATCGTTAGGGGGCGCAGCAACTTCTTCACGTCGGGTTCTCCTGCTCGAAGGCGTCGAGGTAGCGTTGGTAGTGGGCTGAAAACAGGGTTTCAAGCCGCGCAATCAAGGCCGGGTGCTCCTCGCTGGGGGTACTCATCGCCTGCATCATGATCTCGCTGGCCGGTCCCAGCAGTTTCTCGGGGGGGAGCATCGGGTAGCTGCGCCGCAGTCGCTGCATCGCCGCCAAGACCTTCTCGCCCTCGGGGGAGGCTTCGGGCTGTGGCTCGACGGGGCGCGGCACCCCTTGCGTCTGTCCCCCTTGGCCCAGTAACTCGCGCACGGTGCGCTGCACCAGCCTGCGCTGTTCGGGGTTCAGGGCGAGCAGATCGCGCAGCAGGGTTTCGAACGAGTCGTCGGCCATCACAATACCCATCCCACCAAACGTCCCACGAAATAAAGTCCCACCCCCAGCGCCGCCAACATCACCCCCCAGCGCAGCACCCGCAGCATCACCGGGATCACCCTGGGATCCTTGGCCAGCACCCCGTAGATCAGGGCGGCCAGCACAAAAACCAGCAACAGCACCCCACCGGCACGCAGAATAAACAAGGTTTACCCCGCCTCGATGCGACGCCAGAGGGCGTCGGCGTCAATGGGTTGAGTCGTCTCTTGGCGCCAGACCCGATCCTCAAGGTTCTGCAGGGGATCGAAGCGCATCCGCTGGGCGCGGTAGACCTCCACCGTCGCCTCGGAGGGGTCGGCCCCCGCCGCGCTGCGTTGGACGATCCGCTCCTCGGCAAGATGGGGGGGCAGATCGGTCCAGACCCAGTCGAGGGGGACGCCGAAGCGTTTGGCGACACCATGCAGCGCCTCGCGCCCCTCTTGTTCCAGGAAGGTGGCGTCGACAATCACCGGCAGCCCCGCCGCCACCACATCCCCCGCTTGGCGGAAGAGCTCGGCGTAGGTTTTGGCGGTCATGTCGGCGGCGTAGAGGTTGTGGTTGAGGGCGGAATTGGTGCGGGCGGTTAATTCAAGCCCGGCCACCTGACGGCGGATGGTATCGGAGCGCAGCCAGATCGCCTGCCCCGCCTCGGCCAGACTGGCGGCGACGGAGGATTTGCCGGTCCCCGACAGGCCGAAGATCCCGACAATACGCGGGGTTCGCGGGTGGGTGACCTGCATGGCGTATTCGAGGTAGCGGGCCGCCTGCACCCCCTGGCTCTCGTCCCCCCCTTGCACCATGAAGCCGGCCACCTTGGCCCGCACATGGGCCCGATAGCTTTCGTAGAGCGGCAGCAAAACCAGGGCTTCGGTGTCGCCGGTGTGGGCCAGATAGCGGTTGAGTACCCGGATCGCCAGATCGGGTCGGCCCCGAAAGCGCAGGTCCATGACCAAGAAGGCCAGATCGCTGATCGTGTCGATGAAGCGGAACGGCTCGTTGAATTCGATGCAGTCGAAAACCTGAAGGTTACCGTCCCAAACGGCGATGTTGCCGCTGTGTAAATCGCCATGGCATTCACGAATGTGGCCCCGCTCCGCCCGTTGCCGGAAGGTCTCGTCGTGGTCGACGAAGAAGGCTTCGCTCCAGCGTTCGAAGGCGTCGAATGCGGCGGCGTCGACCCGTCCACGTTCCACCAAATGGCGGCTTTGCTCGAAGTTTTGCCGAATGTTTTCCCGCACCCGCTCCGGGGCGCCGAACGAGGCGATGGCCTTGCCGGTCGGGGCGTCTTGATGGAAGCGGGCGACTCGGTCGGCCAGCGCGTCGATCCACTGCGGCTCAACCTTGTTTTCGCTCAGCAGCCGGTCGAGCAAATGCGATTGAGGGAACTGCACCATCTTGAGGACGTATTCGACGATGGGGCGATCCCCCTCATCCCCCCCGAGCTCAAGGTTGCCCTGGGGGTCGGTGCGTACCGGCAGCACCTCAAGATAAAGGTCGGGGGCCAGACGCCGATTGAGGGTCAGCTCCAGCGCGATGAAGTGCTGCCGTTTTTCCAGCGTGGAGAAGTCGAGAAAGCCGAAATCGACCGGTTTTTTCACCTTGTAGGCGTAGGGGCCGGTTAGGACCACCCACGAGACGTGGGTCTGAATCAGCTCCAGGTGTTCCACCGGATGGGGGTAAAAGCTGGGGTCGAGCAGTCGCTCGATCACCGGAGGCAGGGACTGCGCGTGACTCATGAACACTCCGCCGGGCGGTAGGACGCGGTAATAGTAAGGTTCTGTCAGGGTAGCCAAAGGAGCAGGCAGAAGAAAGGGCGCCCGCTCCGTGGGCGGCAAGGTCGGGCTTACATAGAGGGAGCGGTGGCGACCAGGTGGTTCCACATGCGCAAGGCGTAGTAGAGGGGGGAGTGGTCGGCGACGGGGCGGGGAATGGTGGCTGGCCCGTCGAGTTGCAGCGGATCGAAATTCCCCTCCAACAGATTGCGGAGCGTCGCTTCGAACATCGCTTTGGCCCGGTTGCCCAATTGTGCGGGAAAGTGGAGTTTACCCTCCGCGTCGATATGAACCGGCTGGCCGACGTGGCGGTAATGGCCCAGCCACCACCAGGTGAAGGGCAGATCGGTAACCGGATCTTCCCGGTGGACCACCCGGTAGGTGGGGGCCTGAAAGTGGCGGGCGAAACGGGCGTTGCCGACCCGGGGCGACCCATAGGTGTAGAGCCCCTGCACCTGGTCGAGCCGCAGTGCCGCCAAGGTTGCCAGCGCTCCCCCCAGGCTGTGACCGGCCAGCCACAACGGGGGGGCCTCATCCCCCTTGAGGATGGCACCGCTCAGGGCATTCCAGACCGAGTCGAGCGCTTGGGAAAACCCCTTGTGGGTTCCTCCCACGTTGGGCAGCCAGCCGGTGTGTTCGATGGGCAGTCGGATGTCGGTCAGGATGTCCTTGAGCACGTTGTCGCCGCCGTCGTGGGGGCGAATCTCGGTGCCGCGAAAAGCAACGAGTTGGGCATCGTCGCTCCGGGCGACAAATCCCTGGGTGCCGGTCGTATCGTCGTGCAACCAGGCTGCCAGTTGCCATCCAGCCCGTTCCAGCTCGACCGCCACCTGCGCCTGGTTGCAGTAGGCCAGCAGCGCCATTTCGGCCAGCCACCATCCTTGCACCGGATCGAAGCCGTCGACACGGGGACGAAACGGGAACAGCGCCCCCCCTTCGAAGTAGAGGTGGTCGACGGGGGGCGGGGCGAAGCTGTTCCAGGTACAGGGGGGGATGATTCGGGTCGGTGGTCGCACGTCCATGCTCCTGAGGGTGGATGTCGGGTGGGGTTGAGCCGTCGACAAGCTAACCCCGAATGGGGTTTGGAACCACTCAGGCGGTGGCAAAGGGGAGAAAAGCGTGGCTACCCAGCAGGGGGGTGAGGTTTTCGGCGGGTAGGGGGCGGCTGAAGAGGTAGCCTTGAATGTGGTCGCAATCGTGGCGGTGAAGCACGTCGAGTTGTTCGGGGGTTTCGACCCCCTCGGCCACTGTCTTGAGGCCGAGTTGGTGGGCGATGGAGATGATGCCGGCGATCAACTCGGCGTCCCGCTCGTTGCGGTGGATCCCCTGCACGAAGGTTTTGTCGATCTTGAGCGCCTGGACCGGGAAGCGTTTGAGGTAGGCCAACGATGAAAACCCGGTGCCGAAGTCGTCGATGGCGACCGAGACCCCCAACCGGTTGAGCTGCTGCAAGATGGCGATGGTCTCCTCCATGTTGTGCATCGCCGCCCCTTCGGTGATTTCGAGTTCGAGCAGACCGTGGGGCAGGTTGATGCGGTCGAGGATCGTCCCCACCGTTTCAGCAATGTGCTGCTCCCGCCGAAATTGCCGGGCCGAGAGGTTCACCGCCATTTTGAGGGGGGGCAGCCCTGCTGTTTGCCACGCCTTGGCCTGGCGTGTCGCCTCTTCCAACACCCAATGGCCAATGTCGAGCACCAAATCGGTGCTCTCTGAAATCGGAATAAAGTGGTCGGGGGGGACCATTCCCCATTCCGGGGTATGCCAACGCAGCAGCGCCTCGACCCCGTTGATGTGGTGGGTTTTGCCGTCGACCTGCGGTTGGTAATGCAGCTGGAATTCCCCCCGTTTCACCGCATGGTGCAGCGCCGATTCGAGCACGATGCGCTGGGCGATCTCGGCGCTCATCCCCCCTTGAACAAAATCGATGCCGTCCCCCCCATGTTTGCGGACCTCTTCCATGGCGATCATGGCGCTGTGGGCCAGCCCCACGGCGTGGTCTCCGTCTTGAGGATGCAGGGCGACCCCGATGGAGGCGGTCATGAAGAGGTCGTGCCCCCCCTCGATGGGGAAGGGGGCGGTCAACAGGGTGCGGGCCCTGCCCGCGATTTGCGCCGCCTCCCCTTGCCCCCTCAACCCCTCCAGCAGGATCAAAAAGGTCGATTCGTTCCAGTTGGCCACCGTGTATTCGGGCTCACCCAGGGCACGCAACCGGTTGGCGATCTGGGTGAGTAACGCATCGCTCCCCAACTTGCCCAGGGGGTGGCTCGATTCGACAAAATGATCGGGGCTCAGGGCGATCACCGAGCAGTGTTCGCCGATCCCGACCCGTTTAAGCGCCTGGCCGAGCCGGTCGAAAAAGAGCATACGGTTGGGTAGTCCCGTCACCGGGTCGTAGTGGGTCGCCTGCTCCAACGCCTGTTCGGTGCGCCGCCGCTGCTGGGTTTCGCGTTCCAGTTGAGTTTTGAGGGGAATCAATCCTTCGAGGCGGCGGATGAAGGCGATGTCGCCGTGGTTGCGCATGGCGTCGTAGATCGAGACCGAAAAGGCGCTGGTCAGGTAGGTGGCCAACATGGCGGGCACGGTGCCGGGGGGGTAGGGCAGTGCGATGGCGCCCACCGTCTGCTGTTGCCACAGCACCAAAACAATGGCGGCCAGGGCGCCGCTCCACCACCAGCCGCTGCGCCGTCCGGTCAGAATGAAAGCGGCCAAGGGGAAGATCGAAAGCCAGAAAGCACCGGTATTGGCCAGCCCCCCGTCGACGAACAGGGTGAGGACTTGAGCCAGAATGATGGCGACGGCGATGTGGGCCGCCAGAAAGGGTCGGGCAAAACGGCGTAGCAACAGAAGGTTGCTGGCGAGCAGCAAGGCTGAGGCGACTTGGAAGCGCGCCAGATGCTGTAGCCCGAGTTTTTGGTGGAGGGTGGCAAAAATCAGAAAAATGAGGATGGCGAAGAGGGAGACGCCGTTGACGAAGGCGGTGGTGCGGACCTCGGCCTGGGTTTCGTCTCCGGGACGTCCGGAGGAGAGAAAATCGCGCCAGAGGGTGTCGAGTCCACGTTCCATTTTCAGCTCCCCATGCGACGGTTGGGAAGGCGGCAAAAAAGCCAGAACGGAACCCTACGCCAGTTGCTCTTCGGTTAAAACTGTATTTTTAAGGCCTATTCCTAAATCTTTGTTCATATGCAGGAAATGTTTCTTGGTCCGCGCAACACAGGCATAAAAAAAGGGGGGATGCCCCCCCTTTTGACGGCTGTTTTTTCGCGGTATTTAGTGCACGACGATCTTGGGGAAGAGCGAGGCGTAATCCTTCTGCATCTTCGAAATCTGAGCCGCCACCTGACCGGCGATGTCGCGGTAGGCCTGGGAGACCGGGCTGTCGGGATTGGCGATCACGATGGGACGGCCAGCATCGGCATCCTCGCGCACCTCGGGGACCAACGGCACCTCACCTAGGAAGGGGACGCCGAACGAGTCGGCAGCCTTATGGGCGCCGCCGTGGTCGAAGATGTAATGCCTCTTGTCGCAGCCGTCGCACACGAAGTAGGCCATGTTCTCGACGATGCCGAGGATGGGGACCTCGACCTTGCGAAACATGTTGACCCCCTTGCGCACGTCGAGCAGGGCGACCTCCTGGGGGGTGGAGACGATGACGGCGCCGGTGACCGGAACCTGCTGGGCCAGCGAAAGCTGGGCGTCGCCGGTGCCGGGGGGCAGATCGACCACCAGGTAATCGAGCTCGCCCCAGTTGGTGTCGCGCAGCAGTTGGTTCAGGGCGCTCATCACCATGGGGCCGCGCCAGATCATCGGGGTGTCGTCGGGGACAAGAAAACCGATGCTCATCGCCTTGATGCCGTAGTTTTCCATCGGCTCCAAGGTCTTGCCGTCCTTGGTGTCGGGACGGCCCGAGATCCCCAGCATTTGGGGGATCGAGGGGCCGTAGATGTCGGCATCGAGAATCCCCACCTTGGCGCCGCTCTGGGCCAGCGCCAGCGCCAGGTTGACGGCGGTGGTCGATTTGCCGACCCCCCCCTTGCCCGAGGCGACGGCAACGACGTTTTTGACGCCGGGGATTAGCTCCTTGCCCTTCTGGGTGGCGTGGGCCTGAACGTTGGCGGTCATGGTCACCGCCACCTCGGTCACCCCTGCGATGGCGCCGACGTTCTCTTTGGCGGCCCGTTCGAACTCGGCCTTAACCGGGCAGGCGGGGGTGGTCAGCTCGATGGTGAAGGCGACCTTGCCGCCGTCGATCTTGAGATTTTTGACGAACCCGAGGGTGACGATGTCCTTCTTAAAATCGGGATCCTGAATCTTGCGCAGGGCGTCCAAGACCTGGGCTTCGGTCACGTGAGCCATGGGTTGGGCTCCTTTGGGCTTGAGAAAATCGAACATGGCAACCTCGGTGGAGGGCGTTCGTAGATGTGAATGAAGGGGCGCGATTGTTCGGCTCCTCCGGGGGGTGTCAAGAAAAACCGACTAATAGGGTCGGAAAATAGGGCGGGGGTTCCCTGTCCCAGGAGGTTAATAAGGTGGTAGGAACGGCTTCCCGGCGCGATAGGTTTTGGTTTTTGGTCGTTCTTGCCCCGATGGATCGCGCCGGGGGCGGCGCTCCTACCATCACCAATGGAACACCCTCAACGCCATGGAGGCGCCCATGATCCCATCCCCCACCCGCTGGCGGGGCCACGCCCTGCGCACCTACCGCTTCTCCGAAGCCCACCGCCTCTACCACGTCGTCGCCGTCACCCACGGCCGTGCGCCCCATTTCACCGATCTCTTTGCAGCCCGCCAGGTCGTTCACGCTTTGAAGGGGGAGGAACGACTGGGGCGGGCGCGAACCTGGGCGTTCGTCCTCATGCCCGATCACCTGCATTGGCTGCTCGAATTGACCGGCACCGTCCCCTTGGCGCGGGTAATCGGTTCCATGAAATCGGTGGCGGCCCACGGCATGGGGGGCAAGGTGTGGCAGCGGGGGTATTACGACCACGCGCTGAGGGTCGAGGAGGAGGCGGAAAAGGTCGCCCGGTATTTGGTGGCCAATCCGCTACGCAAGGGGTTGGTGGAAGAGATCGGGCAATACCCCCATTGGGATGCGATTTGGGTGTGAGGGGGGGGGGTAGGAGCGGCTTCTCGGCGCGATGGGTTTTGGTTTTTTGGCGATTCTTGCCCCGTTGATCGCGCCGGGGGCGGCGCTCCTACGAGTGGGGGTGAGGTT